>CATPBQ010000027.1 GCA_955652795.1 uncultured Steroidobacteraceae bacterium
CCGCAAGCCGACCCCGGCCCAGTGGTGACCACGCGAGGACCGCCATGCTGCGCCGCATGGCCCCGTCCAGAATGGCATCCGCGAGCGGCTCGATCGCAAGGGGCGAGAACTCGTTCTGCACTGCGGCGAGATCGAACGGCAGGTGAGCGCAGAGCGCATCGACCTGGGCAGCCGTGTAGTTCGACACACCGGCCGCGCGAATCTTGCCGGCGCGGCGTAACCGGTCGAAAGCCTCCGCAACCTCGGCAGGGTGAGCGAGCAGATCCGGCCGGTGAATCTGCAGCAGATCGATCCGCTCCACCCCGAGACGTCCGAGGGAAGCATCGCAGGCATCGAGGAGGTAGCGCGTGGATGAGTTGTACGGCGCCGGCGGCGCAATGCCTGCCTTGGTCGCCAACACCATGCGCTCGCGGAGCTGCGGCGCCTCGCGCAGGACCTCGCCGAGCAGGGACTCCGCATCGCCGAAGCCTCTGCCTCTGCCATACCCGTAGATGTCCGCGGTATCGAACAGCGTACAGCCGATCTCGAGGGCGGCTTCCACCCGGGTGCGCGCGCTGGCCCGATCAGCGCCGGCAAAGCGCCACATTCCCCACCCCATGGGCGCGACCTCGAGGCCACTGTTGCCGAGCGGTATGCGCGTCTCTTCTGAAGGGCCAAGGCTCATTAGCTGCGATCGAGCAACATCACTTCGACGACGGTGCCGCTCACGGCTGCCTTGGCACCGGCGGGGCGGCGAATCAGCGCGTTGGCGGCGGCAAAGACCGACACCAGGGAGGTATCCTGATTGTCAAACGGACGCGCCCACATTCGAGCCTGTGCGTCGGTTCGCGCCATGGCGCGCAGATAACACTCGTTCGCGCCACTGTCACCGACCTCCCCCTCCAGATGCGCCGCGACGCTGGCAGCAGCATCGGACTCGCGCGCCAGCAGCGCATGCACCACCGGACGCAGGAACAGGTACGCACACACCATCGCCGCCGCAGGATTACCCGCGAGCCCCAGTACCGGCTTGCCGCCGATGGTGCCGAACCAGGTGGGCTTGCCCGGCCGGATGGCGATGCGCTGCACGGCGATTGCCAGACCCAGGCCGGCGAGCGACTGCTTGACGACGTCGTACGCTCCCACCGATGCGCCACCGATGATCACCACGAGGTCCACTTCGCCGAGGGTGTGATCGATGGCCGCGGCGATGGCCGCCGTCTCATCGGGCCGCGCGGCGATCCGAATCGGTTTGCCGCCCCAGTGTTCGATCATGGCGCCGAGTCCGAAACTCACCGAATCAAAAATCTGCTCGGGGGCGGCGCGCGCGCCGGGTTGCGCGATCTCGTTGCCGGTGGCCAGCACTGCGACCCGTGGTTGGCGTGTAACGCTCACCGAACCGATGCCGGCCGCGGCGATGAGTGCGACGTGACGGGCGTGCAGCCGGGTGCCGCCTCGAACCAACAAGTCACCCGCCTTGAAGTCAATGCCCGCTGCGCGGATGTTGGTGCGCAGCGGCGCCGACACGTCCAGCCACACGGTCTCGCCCTCGCGTCTGGCGCGCTCCTGGGGCACAACCACGTCCACGCCCTCGGGAACCGGCGCGCCGGTGAAGATGCGTACGGCACTCGAGGTGCCAACCGGGCCGCCCGCGTACCCCTTGCCGGCCAGCGCTTCCCCCAGCACGGTGAATCGGCCCAGCGCGAGGTCGGCCGCTCGCACACCGTAGCCGTCCATGGCCGAGGAGCGAAATGGCGGTTGCGGCCGCGCCGCCTGCAGCGTGGCAGCCAGCGTGCGCCCGGTTGCCGCTTCGGTGCCCGTCAGCTCCTGCGGGAGTGGCGCAACGGCGGCCAGCATCTTCGTGCGTGCAACCTCAACCGTGTCCCCGGCAGAGGCCGGGTCAGCTCGATCTGCAGGCATCGCGTGAGATCCGCGCCCTAAGTTTCCTGAAAGCGAGGGATGACTTCCACGATCGAACACGGCCGGTGACGGCTGTCGAGCTGCGGGCAGATCAGCCTGTCCCAGCCGTCGCGGCAAGCGCCATTGGATCCGGGCAGTGCGTAGATTACGGTACCGCCGGCAATCCCCGCGCAAGCCCGGGACTGCATGGTGGAGACCCCGACCGTCTCGTATGAGGCGAGATGCCACAGCACGGCGAATCCTTCGAGCTCCTTGTCGAACAGCTCCCGCACCGCTTCGGGTGTCACGTCGCGCCCGGTGAGGCCCGTGCCACCGGTGCTGATGATCACGTCCACGTCGCGATCGTCGATCCAGCTACGCAGCTGTTGTTGAATGTGAAGCTTGCTGTCGCGCACCAGCGCGCGCGCCGCCAGGCGATGGCCCGCGGCGACGATGCGCTCGGCGAGCAGCTCCCCGGAGGTGTCCGTGGCCGCATCGCGCGAATCGGAAATCGTGAGTACCGCGATGCCCAACGGGGCAAAAGAGCGCGCGGGATCAATCCGGCCTCCAGGCATCAGCTAAGCTCTCCGGCGCTCAGCGCACAGGTTCCAGGGTTTCACGGACGCTAGCTTACTCGATCGGCTCGCCGACAGCGCCCTGCAGGCCTGCCCGGCGCGCCCGTCGCTACGCACCCTGTCGGGCCAACGCAATCGTGCGGGCCAGCAGGTGAGTGAGACCATACACCGCGTCGATATGCGGGGTGGGCGTGCGTGTGAGACGGCCCAGCTCCACGACCGATCCGACCAGCGCCTCGAGCTCCGGCAGGCGCCCCGCCTCGACATCCTGCAGCATTGAAGTCTTGTGCTGGCCGACTCTCTCGGCGCCGGCGATACGCTTGTCCAGGCTGACGCGAAACACGATGCCGAGTTTGTGCGCGATGGTCTGCGCCTCGGTCATCATCGCCGCTGCCAGCGCGCGCGTGGCGGGAAACTGGCAAATGTCGGCCAGCGTGGCTCGGGTCAGCGCGCTGATGGGATTGAAGGTGAGATTGCCCCAGAGTTTAAGCCAGATCTCGGCGCGAATGTCCTCGAGCACCGGCGCCTTGAATCCAGCGCGCGCGAAGCACTGCGAAACCCCCCGCACGCGCTCGCTGCTGGTACCGTCGAGCTCTCCGACCGGGAAGCGATCACCCTCGATGTGCTTCACCACCCCGGGGGCGATGAGCTCCGCGGCCGGATACACCACGCAGCCGAGGACTCTCTCGGGGGGGATCATCCGCCCGATGATGCCGTTCGGATCCACGCTGCGCACCACGCTGCCGGCCCACTCACCGCCGTGGTGGTGGAAATACCAGTAGGGGATACCGTTCTGCATGGTCACCACGACCGTGTCGGGCCCGTACAGATGCGGTACCTCGCCGGCGACCGCCTCGAGCTGATGGGCCTTTACGGCGAGGATCACCAGATCCTGTGCGCCTGCGGCAACGCAGTCCTGCGCAGCCGTGACGTTGCTCGCCACATGCTCACTGCCGTCGCCGAGGATGAGCCTGACCCCGTGGCGGCGAACCGCCTCCAGATTCGCGCCGCGCACGATGAAGGTGACCCGCTCACCCGCCAGCGCCAGCTTCGCGCCCACGTAACCGCCGATGGCACCGCAACCGATGATGGCGATCTTCATCGCGCTCCCCTTTTGTCTTCGGCCACCGGCGGCGCCAGCGCGGGCCGGCGAGCGGCTGATCGATCAGGTGGGCGCAATGATAGCTGCAGCGCGCCAGCCTCGTCGCTACGCCGCGGACTGCCATTCCTGCCGGCAGCGGTCCTTGGCAGAGAGCACCAGGTTCCGCAAAAACGCCTTTTCGTAGACCCGCAGCAGATGCGCCTGGTTGCGCTCCACGTAGGCGCCGACGAAATCCTGGTCAGGCGCGACGCTCACGAGATGACGGAATGTCTGGGCGTCCCATCGCCATGGCAGTTCGAGTTCGCAGAACGCGCGGTTGTACGCCTCGAGTTCCGCGGCGAGGGGGTCGCTCGTCGCATCGACCGGTACAGTCTCGCTAACAACGTCTGACATCGCTGACTCCTGCATCCCGGGGCCACCCTACGCCCGGTCGTACCAGAAGAAAAGTTAAAGCTTTCTATCGATACCATAAGATTTTCAGAATACCTCGCGGACGGGTATGCTGGCGGCGAATGAAGAACGTGACGCTGCGGCAATTGCGGGTGTTCGCGGCGGCAGCCCGGCACATGAACTTCTCGCGTGCCGCCGAAGAGCTGCACCTGTCGCAACCGGCAGTCTCGACGCAGATCAAGGAGTTCGCGTCCCACGTCGGGTTGCCGCTGTTCGAGCGGATCGGTCGCAAGACCTACCTGACGCCCGCGGGCGAGGAAATGCTTCAGTGTGCCAAGGCTATTACCCAGCGCATCAAGGAAGCCGAAGACGCGCTGGCGCAACTCAAGGGGGTGACCGGCGGGCGCCTCAACGTCGCGGTCATCAGCGCCGGGGACTACTTCTTTCCGCGGGTCCTGGCGGCCTTCGGTGCCGGCCATCCGGGTATCACCTTCAATCTCACGGTGCACAATCGCGAGGGCCTGCTGCGCCAGCTCGCCGACAATCTCACCGATCTCGCCGTAATGGTCCGGCCACCGCGCGATATGGACATCGTCGCGATGCCGTTCGCGCCGCATCTCTATGTGATTGTGGCGGCACCGAGCCACCCGCTCGCCCGGGCGCGGCAGATTCCGCGCGCGGCCCTCAACCGCGAGCGCTTCGTACAACGCGAAGAGGGATCCGACACCTGGAATTCAATGCGCGAAGTGTTCGGTCGGCAGTTTTCCCGCCTCAACATCGCGATGGAGATCCGCAGCACCGAAACCATCAAGCAGGCGGTGGTCGCCGGCATGGGCATTGCATTCCTCTCCGCCCACACCATTGGTCTTGATCTGCTGGTCGGCAGCCTGGTGGTGCTCGATGTGCAGGACTTTCCGGCCATGTTGAACTGGTATCTGGTGCACAACCGCACCAAGCGCCTGCCGCCGGTAGCGGCGGCATTCAAGGATTTCCTGATGCACCAGGGTGCGGCGCTGATCGAGCGCCTGGTGCAAGCCGGTAACCAGGCGCCACCGCGGGTACGCCCACAAGCCGGTACCAAGGCGCCGCCGCGCAGCAAACGGCCACGCGGCCGCCGCCCGAGCTAATCGGGGAACTCGCAGTAGCGTTCGACGTGCGCGGCAAGGTCGAGCGTGTGCTGACGCGTCAGGCGCTCGGCGAGCTCGGTGTCGCGCCGCTCGAGGGCTTCGATGATTTTCAGGTGATCGATGATCGAGCGTGCGGCGCGCCCGTCCTGCGAGATCGTGGCCCTGCGGATCGCGCGCACGTGCAGGAACAGATTCTTGGTCGCGTCCGCGATCAGCTGCGAGCCGCCCAGGCGGATGATCATCTGATGAAAGGCGATATTGGCGTCGGAATACTCGTCAAGGTGCTTCGCGGGCGGGGAGTTCTGGAACTCATCAAACAGATGACGCAGCTTGCCGATTTCCGCGTCGGGCGCATGCAGCGTGGCCAGGCGCGCCGACATACTCTCCAGCGCCGCCCACATCTGGATCATCTCGATGATCTCGCGCTTGGATTTTCGGACGATGAAGATTCCGCGCCGTGGAACCGTCCTGACAAAGCCCTCCTGCTCCAGGATTGACAGCGCCTCGCGCACCGGGGTTCGACTCACGCCGAGCGCCTGCATCAACTCTCGCTCATCGAGTCGCAGCGGCTGGCGCTCGCTGTAGATGTCGGTGCTCGCGATGGCGTCCTTGAGCAAGACATATGCCTGATCACGCAGGCTCACGGAATTGAGCGGCGCCAGCGCAAGCTGTCCCGCGGGTCTGCGCTTAGCCAGGCGCGTCGCGATCGCCCTCATTCAGCCCCCCCATAACGCACTGCGTCAATTCCGTCGATATATCAGATATCATCCCAGGGCCATTCTCCCCAAGTTGGTGCATGGGTGTTCGGGTTTACCCTCCCAAAGTCTTCTCCAGCCCCCTTCACGCTCACGCTCGTGCGCTTCCCCAGCGCTCGGGACCCAGTGTTGACAAGGCCGAGATATATCACATATGGTCGGTGCAGTTCAAAAACGCGCTGATCCCATGCACCGTTCCAGGGC
>CATPBQ010000028.1 GCA_955652795.1 uncultured Steroidobacteraceae bacterium
ACCCCGGTGGAGGCGCGCGCGGAGCCGCGGCCCGGGAAATGGCTGGCGAAATCCGCGCTATATGATCCGCTGATCGAGCGGGCGGCCCGCTCGGCCGCGGTGCGTCCAGAACTGGTACGGGCGGTAATCGTGGTGGAGTCGGCATTCAACCCGCGCGCGGTATCGAAGCGTGGCGCGCAGGGGTTGATGCAACTTCTGCCCGCGACGGCGCGGCGCTACGGGGTGTCCGACGCATTCGATCCCGAGCAGAACATAACGGCGGGCGCGCACTACCTGCGCGATCTGATGGCGCGATTCGGCAATGATCTCGAGTTGACGCTGGCGGCCTATAACGCCGGTGAGGATGCGGTCGAGCGCTACGGCCGGAGCATTCCGCCGTTCTCCGAAACGCGCCACTACGTCCCCAACGTGATGCGCGTCTACCAGGCGCTGCTTGCTCAGCAGCGTAGCTGAGCTACTGTAATCACCTACCGCCCGCTTACGTGCTTCCCCTCCACTAGCTAGAGCGCCCGCCCACTGTCTAGCGCGGTCGTCTTTGCCCACCATGGGGGAAACAAGACCACACAGCTAACGCGCCTTCTGGCGCGGACGGTGGCACCCACGATGTACAAGATGTACGACCCTGCCCATTATCGGAAATATCGCGCCCGCGGCTTCACCCTGCTGGAGCTGTTGGTCGTGATGGTGATCATCGGCCTGTTGGCCGGCTTCGTCGCGCCGCGCTACTTCGCTCAGGTGGGTAAGTCGCGTGTCAAGGCAGCCCGCGCGCAGATCGATGCGCTCGACAAGGCGCTCGAGCAGTATCGGCTCGACATCGGCCGGCTGCCGAGCACCGAAGAGGGGCTGGCGGCGCTGCAGATCGCTCCGCAGGGAGTCATCAACTGGGAGGGACCGTACCTCAAGAAGGACGTGCCGCTGGATCCCTGGGGTCACCCGTACGTGTACGCGCAGCCCGGTACGCACCAGAACGATTTCGATCTTCTCTCCTACGGCCGCGACGGTCAGCCGGGCGGCACGGGAGAGGACGCGGATCTGACGAATTGGTGAGCTGCCATGGAGTTTCGCATCAAGGCCCTCGACACCTCCTCCAGCGTCATCTCCTGCGTAGTGGATGCGGTGGACGAGGCGGACGCGCACCGTCAGCTCGTTCTGAGGAACCTCAGGGTCATCTCGCTGGAACCCATGCGCAGATTGCGGCGCCTGTTCCAGGCGCCACAATTGCAGCTCGCGGTGTTCAGCCAGCAGCTGGTGTCGCTCCTCGATGCGGGGCTCGCCCTCGTCGAGGCGCTCGAGGCGCTGGCGCAGAAGGAGTCGAACACGGCGACCAAGCGCATACTCGACCGGATCCTCGCACGCCTGTACGAGGGTCAGACGCTGGCGGCGGCGGTCGCAGAGCATCCGGCCACCTTTCCGGACCTGTATGTCGCTTCGGTGCGGGCGAGCGAGCGCACTGGTGCGCTACGCGAGGCGCTGACGCGCTACATCGCCTACCAGCAGCAGGCGGACGGCTTGCGCAAGACCCTGGTCAATGCCTGCATCTATCCCGCCGTACTGCTGGTGGCAGGCCTGCTCGTGACGCTGTTTCTCATGGGCTATGTGGTTCCGCGCTTCAGCTCGATTTACGAGGACGTCGGCACCGACCTGCCGTTCGCCTCCCGACTGCTGCTGCAATGGGGTCAGCTCATCGATGCGCATGCCGGGTTGGTCGTCGTGACCGCGCTCGCCGCATTGGTGGGGGCGATATACGGTGTGCAGCGACCGGCGGTGCGCACGGCGGTCGGCGAGTGGGTGGCCCGCATTCCCGCTATCGGGCGCCAGTTGCATGTCTATCAGCTCGCACGCCTGTATCGGACCGTGGGAATGCTGGTGCGCGGCGGGATACCCGCGGTACCGGCGCTGCGCATGTCGGGCGGGGTCGTGCTCGCCGCCTCGCGCGCCGCCTACGCCGCCGCGACCCGCGCAGTGAGCGAGGGGCAATCGCTCGCGGAAGCCATGGAACGCAACGGCCTGACGACGCCGGTGGCGGCACGCATGCTGCGTGTCGGCGAGCGCAGCGGCAACATGGGCGAGATGATGGAGCGCATCGCGGATTTCTGCGATGAAGAGCTGGCGCGCTGGGTGGCGGTGATGACGCGTCTGATTGAGCCGGTGCTCATGATCGTGATCGGATTGATCATCGGGGTGATCGTCGTGCTCATGTACTTTCCGATCTTCCAGCTCGCCGGGAGCATCCGATGAACGCGGCGGTTGACCGGCTGCTCGAGCGGTCCGCGCCGGCGCCGGCGCCGGCGGCGGCAGCCGTGGTGATTGATGAGCCTTCGATCGCGCGCGCCATGCACGAGGCGCAGCAGGCGAACCGCCCGGTCCTCGAGGTGTTGGCGGAGGGCTGCGGACTGGCCGGCGATCGCTATGCCCAGGCACTCGCCAGCGCGTTCGACTACCGCTTCATCTCCAGCGGCGAGCTCGCGCACCTCGAGCCGGATTTCTCCGTACTGCCTCCCGCGGATGCCACCCGTCGCCACTGCGTCGTGGTGCACGAGGGCGAGCGGCTGCTGGCGATCTTTACCGATCCGTTCGATCAGGCGTTGCGCGGCTGGCTGGAGCTGCGTCTCAGCGCGCCCATCGAATGGGCGCTGGCGGCCCGTGAGGAGCTGAGCAACCTGATCGCACGCCGCGCCGAGGCGCTGCGGGCCATCGATACGGTGTTGCCCGAGACCGAGGAGGACAGCAAGGGCGAGGAGGGGGTCGACAACCTCTCCTACGTCAGAATCAGCGAGGACACCAGCCCGGTGGTGCGCCTGGTGCACTCCACCGTGTACGACGCGTTGCGTGCCGGCGCCAGCGACATTCACCTCGAGTCGATCGCGAGCGGGCTCGTGGTGCGCTATCGCCTGGATGGTGTGCTGGCGAGCATTGCGACCGTACGGGGCGTCGAGATCGCCGAGCAGATCATTTCGCGTATCAAGGTCATGTCGGAGCTGGACATTGCCGAGCGGCGTGTTCCCCAGGACGGCAGATTCAAGATCGCCATAAACGGGCGCCCGATCGACTTCCGCGTGTCGATCATTCCGAGCATCTTCGGCGAAGACGCGGTGCTGCGTATCCTCGACAAGCAGGCGCTCACCAAGATGAGCGGCCTGCGCCTGGATGTGCTGGGTTTCGAGTGGAGCATCATCGAGCAGTTGCGCCGTCTGAGCGCGCTGCCTTACGGCATGCTGTTGGTCACAGGTCCCACCGGTAGTGGCAAGACCACCACCCTGTATGCGGCGATCTCCGAGACCCAGACCGGACGCGACAAGATCATCACCATCGAAGACCCGGTCGAGTACCAGTTGCCGGGGGTGCTGCAGATACCGGTAAACGAGAAGAAAGGGTTGACCTTCGCACGCGGGCTGCGCTCGATCCTCAGGCACGATCCGGACAAGATCATGGTGGGCGAGATCCGCGATCCGGAGACGGCGCAGATCGCCATCCAGTCGGCGCTCACCGGTCACCTGGTGTTCACCACGGTGCATGCCAACAACGTCTTCGACGTGGTCAGCCGCTTCGTACACATGGGGGTGGATTCGCATGGTTTCGTGTCGGCGCTGTCGGCGGTGATGGCGCAGCGCCTGGTGCGCATCGTGTGCGAGCAATGTTCCGAGGCCTACATGCCCTCGCGCGAGCTGCTCGAGGAATCGCATGTTCCGATCGTGACCAGCGCCTCGTACAAGTTCCGCAAGGGGCGCGGTTGCGGGCATTGTCGCGGCACCGGTTATCACGGCCGCAAGGCCGTCGGGGAGTTGATGGTACTGAACGACGAGATACGCGAGGCGATCGTCGGCCGCGTGCCGGTCCGCCAGCTGAAGGAGCTGGCGCGGCAGGCCGGAGTGCGGCTGATCCGTACCGCGGCGCTCGATCTGGTGCGGCGTGGACAGACGACCGTCGAGGAGGTGAATCGTGTCACCATTATGGCGTGACGAGGTCGGAGCGTACCTCTCTCCGCACCGCCTGTGCCTGGTGCGCATGAAGCGCGGCGCCAAGCCGACCCACGTCGCCGAGCACGAGCTGCGCTTCGAGGGCGCCAAGACCGATTCCTGGGCTGCAGCGCTCGAGGCCTTCGCGAGCATGCTTGCCCAGCCACCCTGGGGTGGCGCACGCACGCGGGTCGTGATCGCCGATCACTGGGCGCGCTACGCGATCGTGCCCTGGGCCGCGGCGCTCAATTCGGCGCAGGAGCGGCTCGCACACGGACGGCAGCTCCTGACCAGCCTCTACGGGGAAGCCCTGGCCGGCTGGGACCTGCGCATCTCGGAAGCGCCCCCGCAGGCGACGCGGGTGGTGTGTGCCGTCCCCGCAGAGCTGCTGGCCGGCGTGCGCGCCGCCTGCGCCGCGCACGGCAGCACGCTGCTTTCCCTGCAACCGCAACTGGTGGCCGCTTACGAAGCGTGGCGGGACTGTCTGCCGCAGGCGAACGCCTGGTTCGTGAGCGTCGAACAGGGTTCGCTCGCGGCCGCGCGGCTCGGCCGGCACGGATGGGACCGTGTTCACGGCGTGCGTATCGGCTCGGACTGGATGCGCGAGCTCAAGCGCCTGCAGACCTTTGGTCGGCTCGCCAGCAACAGCCCGCAGGAGGGTCAGGTGTACGTGGACGCTCCGCACGCCTGGCGTGAGGTCGCAGCGGGGACGGCCCATGCGGCGGACGCCAGCGGATTGCAATGGCTCGAGGAGCTTCAGGGGCCGATGACGACTCTGCAGCGTCTCGGCAGGACCCGGCGGTTGGCGGCATGAGCGCCCCGGCCGTCACGGTAGACTTCGCCAATCGGCGCTCACGGGTGACGCTCGCCGGCGCCGTGCTGCTGCTGCTGGGCGTGAGCGCGGCGGCGGCCGCCTGCCTCGAATACCGGCTGATCGAGACGCGCCGCGCCGGTCTTGATTTGAAGCTGCAAGCGGCCGAGCGCCACGGACGTCACGATCCGGCCCTGGACCTGCGCGCTGCCGGACTGACCGAAGAAGCCGGCCGCGTGGTGGCGGAGCTCGGCACGCCGTGGACTAAGCTCCTGACGGAGCTCGAGGCCGCGAGCCGCGACTCCGGCCAGATCGCGCTTCTTTCGATCGAACCGGATCATGCCAAGCACAACGTGCACATCACCGCCGAGTCGCGCGACCTGCCGCTGGCGCTCGCCTACGTGCAGCGACTGCAGACGAGCTCGCTCCTGCGCTACCCGATGCTGGACAGTCATGAGGTGAAAACCGATGACGCACAGCGACCGGTGCGCTTTGCGATGACCGCCGAGTGGAGGGAACTGCCGTGAGACTCGAGGAGCAGCGGCAGTCGCACGCAGCGGTGCCAGCCACGGTGCAAGCGCCAGCCGCGCTGGCGCCGGTTACTGCGCCGGTGCTGGCGGGCGCAGACGCCATGCGTGCTGCGGTGGCGACTCTGCCGGGGCGTACCTCGGCGCTGGCGCGGGCGCAAGCTGCCGCGAGCCAGCTCGTTCCGCAGCTGCAGTACCAGATCGCGCGTCTGGGCGCTGCCGGCCAGGCCGGACTCACCGCACTGGTCGCCGCGCTGGTCGTTGCCGTGAGCACACTCCTTCCGGCCCATCACGCCCTGCAGGCGCTGAGCGCGGAGCTCGCGCGCGCGCAGCACCCCTCCGCCGCGGCGAGTGCCGATCAGGCGATACCCCACCTGGTCGCCTCGTTCCCGACGCGGGCGCAGATACCGGCGGTGATCGGGCAGGTCGTGACCCAGGCGAAGGCGGCGGGCGTGTCGCTTGACGTCGGACGCTACGTGTATACCCCCGCAAGGTCCGGCGCGATCGCCCGCTATGACCTGGAGTTCCCCGTCAAGGCCAGCTATCCGGACATTCGCAGCTTCATCAATCGCACCCTGAGCGCGGTGCCGGCCGCCGCCCTCAACAAACTGCACGTCGAACGCAAGGCGGTGGGGGATCAGGTGGTGAATGCCAACATTGGTTTCGTGGTGTTCGTACGCAGCGAGTAACGACCGTGAACCTTAGCAAACGCGGCAAATGGCTGACGGCAGTCGCGGCACTGGTCGCCGGCTACGTGGTATTTGGTCCGAAGGAGCCCGACTCGGTCGAGCCGGCCCGGCGCGGCGCGTCGGCAGCGGCGCACGTGCCGCACGTGGCGGCGGCCTCTTCCGCGCCGGTGGTGCGCTCGCTGCTGCTGCTCGCGCATCGCGTCGTGGACCAGACGACCTCCGGTTCGCTGTTCGCGACGCACTCCTGGTACACGCCCCCGCCGCCGCCACCCCCGCCGCCCCCAGTCGCGGCGGTCGCGCCCGCAGCGCCTACCGCACCGCCGCTTCCTTATCAGTTCATCGGCAGCTACAAGCCGGATGGACAGGCGCCGGTGTTCTTCCTGACGAGCGGTGACCGGGTGTACGACGTACACGTCGGTGACACGCTGGATAATAACTACAGCGTCGACAGTTTCGACAACGGCCAGCTGGTGCTGACCTACAAGCCTCTCAACATAAAACAACAACTACTCGCAGGGGTCCCCCAGTGACGAATTTCTGGCGCCACGCATCTGGCGCGTTGCTCATCTTGACACTCATCACAGGTTGCGCGGCTGACAAGCTGCACCGGGAGGGTCTGGCGGCCATCGAGCGCGGGGACTACGAGACCGGCGTCGCCGATCTGAGTCAGGCCGTCGTGCGCGATCCCGCCAACATGGCTTATCGGCTCGACATCGAGGCCCGGCGTGAGGCGGCGGTGCAGACCCTCGTGGCCGAGGGCGACACGGCGCGGCGCGCAGGTCAGTTCGACAGCGCTACCGCGCTCTACCGGCGGGTTCTCG
>CATPBQ010000029.1 GCA_955652795.1 uncultured Steroidobacteraceae bacterium
GCTGTCGAGCATCGAACTGGGGCACGACAAGCTGAACCAGACCGTGGTGGGAACGAAGATCGGCGAATGGAATGGCCTGGACGTCGCGCGCTACCCGACGGCCAGGTACCAGGGCACGCTGGGCGGCTTCGTCCACGGCGCGCCGACCCTCGTCACCGGTGAATTGACGCTGCACGGCGTGAGCAAACCCGTGGCGCTGAGAATCGATGCGTTCAAATGCATTCCCAACCATCCGCTGGCCAGGCGGGAGGTCTGCGGGGCCGACGCTTTCGGCACGTTCAACCGCGCGGACTTCGGGGTGAATGCCGGTCTGCAATTCGGTTTCAGACAGGAGGTCACTGTGCGGATCCAGGTGGAAGCGATCAGACAGGATTGAATTCACCTGGGTGCTCGCGCCACGGCTACGCCCGGCGCCCGCGGACGTCCTGCTTGACGTCCCAACTGCCCGACGGTGATACTTCCGGGCATGTCGCAGCAACCCCTCAGCACTTCGCGTCCCTGGTGGTGGCGCCCGTCATAACGGAGTGGGCTGACGGCTGGCTTGTTTCTCGCGACTTAAAGATTTCTTACGGCACCAGAAACCCATCTCCGGATGACCCCGGGATGGGTTTTTTGTTGTCCTGATCCACATTTGGAGTCCTGCAGCGTTGCAACCACCCTTCGACATAACCGGTGATCTCGACACGCCGGTGTCGGCGTTCATGAAGCTCGCCGCGTTCGCGCCACGCTTTCTGCTCGAGAGCGTCGAGGGGGGCGAGCGGCTCGCGCGTTACTCGTTCATCGGTTTCGGCGACGCGCTGGAGGTGCGGCTCGATGACGCGGGCCTGGCGATCGGCGCGCAGCGTCAGCCGGTACCGGCCAGCGGCGCGCAGCTCCTGTCGGGGCTGCGCACGGCTCTGCGCTTAGCGCCCAAGCCCGAGCCGGACATTGCCGGGGTACCGCTCGCGGGGGGACTGGTCGGCTACGCCGCCTACGACGTGGTGCGGTACTTTGAGCGCCTGCCGGCCCGCGCGGGGGCTGTGAGCGGCGTGCCGGCGCTGCACTACGTGGCGCCGCGATCGGTGCTGGTGTTCGATCATCTGACACGCGGCATCGCGCTGCTTCATGCCGGCTCGGAGCAGGAGCGCCGTTCGCTGCGCCAGGAGGTGGTGCGCGCGCTGCGCGGCGCATTGCCCAACGGCCGGCGGCGCGGTCGCTATGCGCCGCCGACCACCGCCTACACACGCACGGACTACATGGCCGGCGTGCGGCGCACCCAGGAATACATTGCCGCGGGCGATGTCTATCAGCTGGTGCTGGCGAGCCGGTTCTCGGGCCGCCACGAGCTCGATCCCTTCCAGGCGTATCGCGCGCTGCGGCTGATCAATCCCTCGCCTTACATGTACTACTGTGCGCTCGGGGAGGTGGCGGTCGTGGGGTCCTCTCCCGAAGCGCTGGTGAAGCTCAACGGGCGGCGCGCGCAGCTGCGCCCCATCGCCGGCACCCGGCCGCGCTCCCCGGATGCCGCCATCGACCGCGCACGCGAAGGGGAGCTGCTCGCCGATCCCAAGGAGAATGCCGAGCACGTGATGCTGGTGGACCTGGCGCGCAACGACCTCGGGCGCGTGGCCCGCGCCGGCAGCGTGCGCGTGGAGCCCTATCGGTGCATCGAGCGCTACAGTCACGTCATGCACATGGTGAGCGGCGTCCACGGCGAGCTGGCCGCCGATCGCGACGCGTTCGATCTGTTTGCCGCGGCATTTCCGGCCGGCACCCTGGTGGGCGCGCCCAAGGTACGCGCGATGCAGATCATCGATGAGCTCGAGCCGGTGAATCGCGGCCTCTATGGCGGCACGGTGGGCTATTTCGGCGCCCGCGGCGACATGGATCACGCCATCACCATCCGCACACTGGTGTTCAGCGGCGATGAGTACAGCTACCAGGCCGGCGCCGGCATCGTCTCCGACAGCGTGCCGGAAGCCGAGCACGAAGAGGTGTTGGCCAAGAGCGCGGCCATGGTGCGCGCGCTCGAGCTCGCCGAGGAGGGGTTGTGAAGCCGCACCTGCTGCTGATCGACAACTACGACTCCTTCACCTACAACCTGGTGCAGGCGTTCCTGGTCCTTGGGGCGCAAGTGAGCGTCTACCGCAACGACGCGCTCACCCCGCAGCAGGCGCAGGCGCTCGCGCCCTCGCACCTGTGCATCTCCCCCGGTCCGGGGACGCCGTACGACGCGGGCGTATCCATGGACATGATCCGCGCGTTCGCCGGTCGCATCCCGGTGCTCGGCGTATGCCTCGGACACCAGGCCATCGTGGAGGTGTTCGGGGGCAAGGTGGTGCGGGCCGATCGCCTCATGCACGGCAAGACCTCGCTCGTACGTCACGATCAGCGCACGTTGTTCGAGGGTCTGCCGCAGTGGTGCGAAGTGGGGCGCTACCATTCGCTGATCGCCGCTCCCGCGACGATGCCCGCGGAGCTCGAGGTGAGTGCGCGGACCGCGCAAGAGGAGATCATGGCGGTGCGCCACCGTGCGCTGGTGGTGGAGGGCGTGCAGTTTCATCCTGAAAGCATCCTGACGCCCGAGGGGCCACGGCTGTTGGGCAATTTCCTCAAGTACACGGCGGGTGAGCGCGGTGAGCCAGCCACGCCCGGAGCAGGCCATGGCGCTCCCGCGTGAGCTGCTGCAACAGCTGTTCGAGCGCCGCGACCTGTCGCAGGCGCAGGCCGAGGAGCTGCTCGCGCACCTGACAGACCCGCTGTTGCCGCCCGCGATGGCGGGGGCGATGCTCGCGGCGCTCTCGACCAAGGGCCTGGTGGCGGATGAAGTGCGGGGCTTCGCGCAGGCGATGCGCCGCCTGGCGCGCCGGCCCGACCTGCCCGCGAACCTGCGCGCGGTCGACATCGTCGGCACCGGCGGTGATGCTTCCGGAAGCTTCAACATCTCCACCGGCACCGCGCTGCTGACCGCCGCCTGCGGCGTGCCGGTCGTCAAGCACGGCAACCGCTCGATCTCGAGCCGCTGCGGCAGCGCCGACGTGCTCGAGGCCCTCGGGCTCGCGATTTCACCGGATGCGCAGGCCGCGGCGGCGTGTCTTGAGGCCACCGGCTTCACCTTCCTGTTTGCGCCGCACTACCACCCGGCCACGAAAGCGCTCGCCCCGATTCGCGCAGCGCTGGGCGTGCGCACCGTGTTCAACATCCTGGGACCCCTGGTCAATCCCGCGCAGCCGCCGCTGCATCTGGTCGGCGCGTTCAGCCTGGAGGTGGCGCGGCTCATCGCCGACACCTTCCAGGGTCTGCCCATCGAGCGCACCTTCGTCGTGCACGGCGCGGACGGGTGGGATGAGCCCACGCCCATCGGTCCGTTCACGCTGTTCGACGTGCGGCCCGGCCGCGTCGGGGTAACTGTGCGTGCGCCGGCGGAGTACGGGCTCGCCCCCTGCAGGGGGAGTGATCTTGCCGGAGGCGACGCCGCGCACAATGCCCGCGCGCTCAAGGCGGTGCTGTGCGGCGAGGATCGCGGCGCGCATCGCGATTGCCTGCTGTTGGGTACCGCGCTGGCGCTCGAGCTTGCGGGCGAGACGCCACAGCCCCGCGAGGGCATCGCCCGTGCGGCGGCCGCCATTGACTCGGGCGCCGCGCGGCGATTGCTCGACGCGCTGAAGCAACAGCGGCCGGGCCCCCTGTCCGAGCGGGAGCGCAACACGTGAGCGTCGCGTTTCTTGATGACATGGCTGACGCCAGCCGCGAGCGGGTGCGGGCCGCGAAGCAGACCCGCTCGGAAGCAGCGCTCGAGGTTGAGGCCCGGCAGACTCCCGCCGCGCCGCGCCTGCGTCTCGCGCCGTCCGGATTCGATCTCATCGCCGAGGTGAAGCTGCGCTCGCCGGCGGCGGGGCAGCTGGGTGCGCCGCGCGGGAACGTGGCCGCGCGCGTCACGGCGTACGCCCGGGCGGGCGCCGCCGCGATCTCCGTACTCACCGAGCCGAGCCGCTTCGATGGCTCACTCGAGCATCTGGCGAGCGCCACGCGGGCGCTGGCGCCGCTCGCCGTGCCCGCCCTGCGCAAGGACTTTCTGGTAGATCCTTACCAGGTGCTGGAGGCGCGCGCCCTTGGTGCGGGCGGGGTGCTGGTCATTGTGCGCATGTTGTCGCGCAGCGAGATCGATGCGCTGCTCGATTGCGCTCGATCGCTGGGACTGTTCGTGCTGCTGGAAGCCTTCGATGCACGCGACATCGAGCTCATGCGCGAGGTGATCGAGGCGCACGCGGGAACGAACCAGTTGTTGGCGGGCGTGAATTGCCGGGATCTCGCGACGCTGCAGGTGGTACCGCAGCGCCTGCTGGAGCTCGCACCGCTCCTGCCCGCGCGCGCGCCGCGAGTGGCCGAGAGCGGCGTGGGATCGGCAGCGGACGCGCGGCAGATTGTCGCGGCGGGCTACCAGCTGGCGCTCGTCGGCAGCGCACTCATGCAGGCCGGCGATCCCGAAGCGCTCGCCGCGGTCCTGCTGGCGGCGGGACGCGCGGCCCGCGAGGCGCCCTAGATGTGGATCAAGATCTGCGGCATGACCACCCCTGAGGCGGTAACCGCGGCGCTGGATGCGCGCGTGGATGCAATCGGGTTCGTGTTCGCCGAGTCATCGCGGCAGCTGACGCCACGGCGAGCGGCGCAACTGGCGCAGAGCGCGCGCGGGCGTGTGCGCTGCGTGGCGGTGACCCGCCATCCCGCCCAGGCCACGGTGGATGAGATCCTGAAGGTGTTCAGGCCGGACGCGTTGCAGACGGATCTGTCCGATCTGGATCGGCTGCAACTGCCGGCCGGACTCGATCTGCTGCCGGTCGTGCGCGCCGGGGATGATGCGCCCGCAACCCTGCCGGGGCGGATCCTGTTCGAGGGACCCCTGAGCGGTACCGGCGTCGCGAGCGACTGGAACGCCGCCCGCCGTCTCGCGCGATGCACGCAGCTGGTACTCGCAGGTGGACTCAACACCGGCAACGTGGCCGCCGCCATCGCCGCGGTGCAGCCCTTCGGGGTTGACGTGTCGAGCGGTGTCGAGGTGGGGCCGGGAATGAAGAGTCCGGCCGAGATTGTGAACTTTGCATCGGCTGCGCGTGCCGCC
>CATPBQ010000030.1 GCA_955652795.1 uncultured Steroidobacteraceae bacterium
AGCCCGTGGATGCGGGTGATGCCGTCGGTCACCGAGACGATCGAGCCGACGTTGCGCGCCTCGGTGACCGACTTGAAGTTCTCGATCCGTTGCTTGATCAGGTCCGAGATCTCGGTTGCCTTGATGGCCATGTGCGTTCTCTCTTTACGCGGTCAGTTCGTAGGCGATGCGGTCAAGCCGCGTGCGCAGCGAGCCATCGATCACCAGGTCCCCGCAGCGCAGCACCGCGCCGCCGATCAGCGCCGGATCGATGTCACAGTGCAGGCGCACGGTGCGCTTGAGTCTCTTGTGCAGTGCGGCGGCGAGCTTCTTCTGCTGACTCGCATCCAGCGCCGCGGCGGACGTGACCGTGACGTCGGCGACGCCCTGCGCGGCGTCCTTGAGCGTATCGAACCGCGCGGAGATCTCCGGCAGGTAAGCGAGGCGCCGGTTGACGGCGAGCGTGCGCACGAAGTTCGCGCCCTCATCGCCCAGCGGCGCTGCGGCGATGCCGGTCACCAGCTGCGCGAGCTGCTCGGGCGTCACGCGCGGATTTCCCAGCAGGGACTGGACGC
The DNA here is from genome assembly GCA_955652795.1 of uncultured Steroidobacteraceae bacterium. Lineage (GTDB taxonomy): Bacteria > Pseudomonadota > Gammaproteobacteria > Steroidobacterales > Steroidobacteraceae > 13-2-20CM-66-19. The sequence goes on from CATPBQ010000030.1 coordinate 555, forward strand.
GCGGATCCCTGACCACCTCCGCGGCCACCTGCAGCGCCTCGGACCAGGGCCCGAGACGCTCGTGGGCGCGTGCCTCTTCGAACGCGGCGCGTGCGTAGGGTCGTGCGATGGTGATCCGGTCCGCCATGGTGCGCGTGTCAGATCTGGGCCGTGAACTTGTCGAGGAGATCGGCGTGCGTGCGTGCGTCGATCTCGCGCCCGAGGAGCTTGGAGGCCGCCCGCACCGCGATGCCGGCTACCTCACGCCTCAAGGATTCGCGCGCGCGCGTGGTATCGAGCTCGATCTGCTGCTGCGCGGCCGCGACCAGGCGCGCGGCCTCGCTACTCGCCACGCCCTTGGCCTGCTCCACCAGATCGCTGGCGCGGTGCTGCGCCTGCTCGATGATGTGGTTGGCGCGCTCGCGCGCCTCGCGCACGACGGCGTCGGCCTTGCCGCGCGCCTCGGTGAGCTCCTGCTCGCCCTTTTCGGCGGCCGCAAGTCCCTGTGCGATCTTGCGCGAGCGCTCCTCCATCGCGTTCAGGATGTGCGGCCAGATCCACTTCATCGTGCCGAAGACCAGCAAGCCGAACACGAACATCTGCACGATGAGCGTGAGATTGATGTTCACGGGCTATCTCCTGCTCGCGCCGTCACTGCGTGTGTGTCAGTGCGCCGCCTGCAGCGCGCTCACGAACGGGTTCGCGAACGTGAAGAACAGCGCGAAGCCGATGCCGATCATCGCCACCGCATCCAGCAGGCCCGCGACCAGGAACATCTGGATGCGCAAGGTTGGCAGCAGCTCCGGCTGGCGCGCCGAGCCTTCGATGAAGCGCCCGCCCAGAATACCGAAGCCGATGGCGGTGCCGAGTGCCCCCATGCCGAAGATGATGCCGACGGCCAGCACGGTCATGGCCTCGATGTGTGCAACGTTTTCCATTCACCTCTCCTACAAAGACGTCACGGAACGCGAAACCCTGGCCCTGCTCCCGATGTCCGTCAGTGATGCTCGTGAGCCATCGACAGGTAGACAATCGTCAGCACCATGAATATGAAGGCCTGAATCGTGATGATCAGGATATGGAACCCCGCCCAGATCAAGCCGAGAATGAACTGGGCGATCAGTCCCAACCAACCACCGACCGTGGCAAGTCCGCCGAGCCCGCGCGACAGCGTCAGCGCCGCCAGCAGCAGGAAAATCATCTCGCCGGCGTACAGGTTGCCGTATAGCCGCAGCGCCAGCGATACCGGGCGGGCGAGGAAGGTGACCGACTCCAGGATGAAGTTCACCGGCACCAGGAGCGCCTGCACCAACACATTCTTGGCCCTGAAGGGCTGCAGGGTGAGCTCGCTGAGGAAGCCTATGAACCCCTTCATTTTCAGGCTGTAGAAAATGATGAGGATGAAGACCGTGAGTGACAGCGCAAACGTGGCGTTCAGATCCGTGCTCGGCACCACCTTCAGGTGCTCGAAACCGGCGCCGCGCGCTGCCCAGGGCAGCAGATCCACCGGCACCAGATCCATGAAGTTGAAGAGGAACACCCAGCAGAAGATGGTGAGCGCCAGCGGGGCGATGAGGCGGCTCGAGCCGTGGAAGCTGTCGCGCACCTGGGTGTCGACGAAGCCGACGATCATCTCGACGAAGTTCTGCGCCTTGCCCGGAACGCCGGTGGTCGCCTTGCGCGCCACCCACCAGAACAGCCCGAAGAACGTCACCGCCAGCGCCACCGAGAAGAACACGGTGTCGTAATTGATGACCGAGAAGTCGACGATCCCGTGGGGCGCCTTGTTCGACAGAAAGGTCTGGTGGTGGAGGATGTATTCGGTTGCGCCGGGCGCGTTTTCTGCTGCCATGCTCGTCACCAGTCGACCCACCCGCTAGGCGCCGCGGCGCGCACCGCCCGGGGCGGGCAGCGCGGCAAGGAGCGCGATCCAGTACACCAGAAACGTTGCGGCAAACGCGGCGAACATCGCCAGCGGCGCCACCCTCACC
>CATPBQ010000031.1 GCA_955652795.1 uncultured Steroidobacteraceae bacterium
GCCAGCGGCGCGCCGGTCGGACTGTCGACCGCGGGGAATCGCTCCTTGGTGTAGCCGCCGGCGGCGGTGACCGTGGGCGCGAGATTGAACTCGGCTTCGCGACGTATGGCGCGCGCCTCGACGAGGCGGCCTAACGCCATGCGCAGGTCGTGATTCGCGTCCAGCGTCTCATCGACCAGATGGTTCAGGGTGTCATCGCCGAACTGCGTCCAGAACTTCCCCTGGGCGTCTGCCGTGGAGAAGGCGCCGTCCCTGGCACCTTCGAACTGCGGCGCGACTTTGCTGTCGGGCTCCACGTAGTTGGGTCCCACCGCGCAGCTGGCGAGCGTGGCGCCCAACACGATCACAGACCCGCGCAGGATGTTGAGGTTGGTCATGCTTCGGACTCCGGGGCGGCGAGCGGCGGCAAGAGGGCGGGCGCTGCCTGGCGTGCCGCGGCGCGCCGTACGAGCACGTAGAACACGGGGGTCAGCAGCAGGCCAAAGGCCGTCACCCCCAGCATGCCCGCGAACACCGTGACGCCCAGTGCGTGCCGGACCTCAGCTCCGGCGCCGGAGGCGAGCATCAGCGGCACGACGCCCATGACGAAGGCCATCGAGGTCATGAGGATGGGGCGCAGCCGCAGGTGCGCGGCCTCAAGCACGGCGGATTTCGCTTCATGGCCTCGGTCCTCCTGCAGATGCTTCGCGAACTCCACGATCAGGATTGCGTTCTTGCAGGCGAGGCCGACGAGCACCAGCAGCCCGATCTGCATGAAGATGTTGTTATCACCATGGTCGAGCCGCACGGCCGTGATCGCAGGCAGCAGGCACATCGGCACGATGAGAACGATCGCCAGCGGCAGCGTGAGGCTCTCATACTGTGCGGCGAGCACGAGGAATACGAACAGCACGCACAGCGGGAACACAAGAATCGCAGTGTTGCCCGAGATGAGCTGCTGGTAGGCGAGGTCGGTCCACTCGTACGACATGCCGCGGGGCAGTGTCTGGTCGAGGATCTTCGACATCGCGCTCTGCGCCTGCCCCGAGCTGAACCCCGGCGCGGGGCCGCCGTTGATGTCCGCCGCACGATAGGCGTTGTAGCGCTGCACGACATCGGGGCCGAAGGCCTGGGAGACCTTGATCACCGAGCCAAGCGGCACCATCTCGCCGCTCGCGTTGCGCGTTTTCAGCGGCAGGACGTCATCGAGCTGCGAGCGAAACGGGGCGTCTGCCTGCGCCACCACCTGGTAGGTGCGGCCATAGCGGTTGAAGTCATTGACATAGAGCGAGCCGAGATACACCTGCAGTGTCTCGAACACGTCGGAGAGCCTCACGTTCTCGCGCTTCACTTTGACGCGATCGACGTCGATGTTCAGCTGCGGAACGTTGATCTGGTAGGTGCTGAACGCGCCGCCGAGGGCCGGGTCTTTGTTGGCTTTGCCCAGGGCGTCCGACAGTGTGCCGAAGAGCGCCTCCGGACCCGCATCCGCCCGGTCCTCCACCTGCAGCTTGAATCCGCCGAGGGTTCCCAGGCCGATCACCGGCGGGGGCGTGACCACCATGACGAACGCGTCCTGGACGGAGGCAAGCTTCGCGTTCAGAGCTGCCGCGATGGCGCGGCCCGACAATTGCCGCGAGCTGCGCTGCGGGAAGTCATCGAGCGGGAAGAAGATGAGTCCGGCGCTCGAGCTCTGGGTGAATCCATTGACGGACATGCCCGCGAACTCAACCGCGTGCGCCACGCCGGGCTGCTTGAGTCCGATCTCGGCGATCCGCCGCGTGACGGCCTCCGTGCGGTCGAGAGAGGCGGCCGGCGGCAGTTGCGCGACAGCGACCAGGTACTGCTTGTCCATCTCCGGGATAAAGCCCCCCGGCACGGCATGGAAGCCGAACCAGGTCAGGACGATGAGCCCGCCGTAGATTGCCAGCGCAATGCCGCCGTGCCTCATCGTGATCCTGAGCGCGCCCGAATAGTTGTCGCCTGCCCGGGCGAACCCGCGATTGAAGCGCTTGAAGAATCGGCCGAGGATGCTGTTCATCACGCGCGCGAGGGCGTCGGGCTTGGCGCCGTGGGGCTTGAGCAGCACCGCCGCGAGCGCAGGCGAGAGCGTGAGCGAGTTGAATGCCGAGATCACCGTGGAGATGGCGATGGTGAGCGCGAACTGCCGGTAGAACTCACCGGTGAGGCCGCTCACAAACGCAACCGGCCCAAACACCGCGCACAGCACCAGTGTGATCGCGATGATCGGACGGCTGACCTCGCTCATCGCCACCTTGGTGGCCTCACGTGGCGAGAGGCCTTCTGCTATGTGGCGCTCGACGTTCTCGACAACGACGATGGCGTCGTCCACCACGATGCCGATGGCCAGCACCAGCCCGAACAGCGACAGGGTGTTGATGGAGAAGCCGAACGCCAGCAACACCGCGAAGGTGCCTATCACCGACACCGGAACCGCGATCAGGGGAATGAGTGAGGCGCGCCAGGTCTGCAGAAACAGGATGACCACCAGCACGACCAGCGCCACGGCTTCCAGCAGCGTGTGCACGACCGCATCGATCGACTGGCGCACGAACTGCGTGGGATCATAAAGAATGCCGTAGTCCATGCCCTCCGGAAAGTTCTTCTTGAGCTCCTCCATCGTCTTGCGGACGTTGGTGGACAGCTCGAGAGCGTTCGCGCCGGGGGACTGGAACACCGGGATCGCGAGCGAGGGTTTGTTGTCGAGGAGACTGCGCACGCCGTAGGCCTGCGCACCCAATTCGACGCGCGCAACATCACCCAGCCGCACAACCTGCCCGTCCGCACCCGTCTTGACGATGATGTCGCGGAATTGCTGCTCGTCGGTGAGGCGCCCGGCGGCGTTGAGCGCGATCTGAAATTCCGCGTTGTTCGAGGGCGGAGCGCCCAACTGCCCGGCTGCAACCTGGACGTTCTGCTCGCGGATCGCGGCCACCGCATCGCCGGCGGTCAGATTGCGCGCCGCAAGTCTCTGCGGATCGAGCCACACCCGCATCGAGTAGTCGCCACCGCCGAAGACCTGCACGTCGCCCATGCCCGGAAGCCGTGCCAGCACGTCCTTGATGTTCAGTACCGCGTAGTTGCGCAGGTAGAGCGAGTCGTAGCGCCCGCTGGGCGAGGTCAGGTTGACGACCAGAGTGAGATTGGATGAGGCCTTGACCGTGTTGACTCCGAGATTGCGCACTTCCTCGGGCAGGCGGGGCAAGGCCTGTGACACGCGGTTTTGCACCTGGACCTGGGCGCGATCGATATCTGCGCCGATGCGGAACGTCACCGTCAGCGTCAACGACCCGTCCATCGTGGACGTCGAGGACATATAGAGCATGTCCTCGACGCCGACGATCGCCTGCTCCAGCGGCGCTGCTACCGTGTCAGCGATGACCTTGGGATTCGCGCCCGGATAGGAAGCGTGCACGACGACCGACGGCGGCACGACTTCCGGGTACTCGCTGATGGGCAGTTTGAAGAGCGCGATGAGACCCGCGATCGTGATGAACGCCGAGATGACGCCGGCGAAGATCGGGCGCTCGATGAAGAAATTAGAGAGCTTCATCAGCGTGCCGCGGTGCCGCCAGCCGGGTCGGTGGCATTGCGGGCCAGCAAGGCTGCGTCCTCACCGGGTCGCCGCTCGCCCATGGCGACGCGCTGCGGCGCGACCTGTGCGCCAGGGCGCACGCGCTGCAGGCCGTTCACGACGATGGTCTCGCCGGGCGCGAGTCCCGACTGCACGACGCGCAGCCCGTCGATGACGGGACCCAGTTGCACCGGCCGGTACTCGACCTTGTTGCCGGCGCCCACTACCAGCACGTAGCGCACGGTCTGATCGGTGCCGATCGCGCTGTCGTTGACGAGGATGGCTTCGTGCTGTCCGCTACCCATCAGTTTTATGCGGGCGAAAAGGCCCGGGGTGAAGACCCGATCGTGGTTGTCGAGCAGCGCGCGGCTGCGGATGGTGCCGGTGGCAGGATCCAGCGCGTTGTCGACGAACACGATGACGCCCTGGTGCGGATGGCCGTTCTCATCGGCCAGGCCCACCAGCACGGGGTTGCGTGCGTCGCGGGAGCTGGCGCGCGCCCCGTCGCGCGCGAGCTTGGTGTACTTCAGATACTCCTGCTCATCGCCGTCGAAGCTCACGTAGATCGGATCGAGCGAGACCAGAGTCGTGAGCGGCGTCTGTCCATTGGTGACGAAGTTGCCGCTGGTCACCAGAGCCCGGCTGATGCGCCCGGAGATGGGCGCCGTCACGCGCGTGAAGGTGACGTTGAGGGCGGCGGCATCGAGCGCCGCCTGCGCGGCCTCGACGTTGGCTTGCGCCTGCTCGCGCCCGGCCGTACGCGTGTCGTACTCCTCCTGCGAGATGGCGTGCTGGGCGAGGAGACTCGTCGCCCGGTCGCGCTCGGACTTGGCGAGCACCAGCTGCGAGCGCGCCTGTGCGAGCCCGGCGCGCGCCTTGTCGCGCTCCGCCTCGTAGGGGCGCGGGTCGATGACGAACAGCACGTCGCCCTTTTTGACTTCGCTCCCCTCGGTGAAGTTGACCGAGGAGATGTAACCTGAGACGCGCGGCCGGATCTCGACGCGCTCGACCGCCTCGAAGCGGCCCGTGAACTCGTCAAACTCCGTGACCTTGCGCGAGATCGCCGGCGCGACGCTCACCTGCGGCAGCGGTGCCGCCTTCTTTTCCGCCGCCTCGTTGGGCCCGCAGCCGCTCAAGGTCAGGGCGGCGGCCGAAACGGCGGCGAGTAATAGAAGAGAATGGCGCATGGGTCCTCCCATCCGTAGTTTGTGTATTCAGAAGACTGTCGCCGCCCGTGGGTCAGCGCCGAGGGGGTATTGTTGTGTTCGGGACGCCGTCCTCATATGCATCGGCAGGAGTGCACAGAACCTGTCGGCGGGGAGGCGCGCGACTGCCTCGCATGAGTGAGTACGGATTTGCGACCAGGCGGGCGGGGAGAGCTCGCGCGCCC
>CATPBQ010000032.1 GCA_955652795.1 uncultured Steroidobacteraceae bacterium
CCGCTCGCAGCCGTGCCGCCCGACAACGGGGCGCGGGTGCGCGCACGCCACGCGACATCGCCCGAGGGGATATCGATGGCCACGACATCGCCACGGGGGCCGGCAGCGTAAACACGATTGCCGGCCACCGTGGCGATGTCGTGGCCATCGATATCACCTCGGGCCAGGTCGCGTGGCGTGCGCGCACCCGCGCACCGTTGTCCGGCGGCACGGCTGCGAGCGGCGAGCTGGTGTTGGTGGGTTCGAGCGACGGGCAGTTGTTTGCCCTCAACCCCGCCGACGGTGCGATTCGCTGGAAAGTGCGCCTGAACGGGGAGGTGCTGGCGCCGGCGGCCATCTCCGAGCGCCTGATCGCCGTGCGCACGGTCGACGGCAAGTTGCATGCGCTCAGTCCGGCGGACGGGCACGAGCTGTGGTCCCAGGAGCAGCAGGTGCCGCGCCTGTCGTTGCGCGGCACGGCGCGCCCGGTAATCGCCGGCGAGCTGGTGCTGTGCGGCTTCGACAACGGCAAGGTGATGGCGGCCAACATGAACGACGGCTCGGTGCAGTGGGAGGCGACGATTACACCGCCGCACGGCCGCACCGAACTGGAGCGCCTCGCCGACATCGACTCGGCCGTCCGGGTGTCCGGCCAGGACGTGTACACGGTCGGCTTCCAGGGACGCGTGGCCATGCTGGCGCTCGACACCGGCCAGATCTGGTGGTCGCACGAGGCCTCCAGCTATCGCGGGCTTACCCTCGACGAGGATGCGCTGTACGTGGCGACGGCCGAGGGCGAGCTGGTAGCGCTGAAGGCGCGCACCGGAGCGGAGATCTGGCGGCAGAAAGCGCTGCTGCATCGGGGGCTGTCCGCACCCGCGATCATGGACAATGCGGTCGTCGCCGCGGACTTTCAGGGCTATGTGCACTGGCTCGACAAGGCGAGCGGTGCGCTCGCCGCGCGCGCAGCGACCGGTAAGGTGCGCATCAGCACGGCGCCGGTGGTCGTCGGCAACATGGTGCTGGTCATCAACGACCGCGGGCAGATCAGCGCGTTTCGCGTGACGCCGCTCGCGGGTGCGGCGCCCACCGGCAGGAAAACGGTGCCGGAAACGCCCGCGCCCAAGCCGCAGGAAAGCAAGTAGCGTGAGCGGCCGCCTGGTTGCGCCTAAGCCATGTTGCCCGTCATCGCCCTGGTCGGCCGGCCGAACGTCGGCAAGTCGACGCTGTTCAATGTGCTCACGGGCACGCGCGATGCCATCGTCGCGGACGTGCCCGGGCTCACGCGCGACCGGCAGTATGGCTTCGGGCGTTTAGGTCCCGTACCCTGCATCGTCATCGACACCGGTGGTCTGATACAGAACCCGACCGGCATCGAAGCGCAGATGCGCGCACAGACCGAACGCGCCGTCGCCGAAGCTGACCATCTGGTACTCCTGGCCGACGCGCGCGCCGGACTCTCGCCGCAGGATCATTTCGTTGCGCACGAGCTGCGCCGCTCGGGCAAGCCCGTCACGCTGGTGCTCAACAAGGCGGAAGGGCTCGACGCCAACATCGTTTCCGCAGACTTCCATGCCCTGGGGCTGGGTGAGCCGCTTGCCATCTCCGCGAGCCACGGTCAGGGGTGCGAGGAGCTCATGGAGCGGGTGCTCGCTGGCTTCGAGCCGCACCCGGGTGCGGATGCCGACTCCGACGCCATTCGCATCGCCATCATCGGCCGCCCGAACGTCGGCAAGTCCACGCTGGTGAATCGCCTGCTGGGAGAGGAGCGCGTCATCGCGAACGAGGAGCCCGGCACAACCCGCGACAGCATCCTGGTGCCCTTCGAACGCGATGGGCGCGCGTTCCTGCTGATCGACACCGCCGGGGTGCGGCGTCGCGCCAGGATTGAGGATCTGGTCGAGCGCGCGAGCGTCGCCAAGACGCTGCAAGCCATCGACGAAGCGCACGTGGTCATTATGGTGCTCGATGCGCACGACACGGTCGCCGAGCAGGACGCGAGCGTGCTGGGACTGGCGCTCGAGCGCGGGCGGGCGCTCATCATCGCGATCAACAAGTGGGACGGGATTGCAGCCGAGCAACGCGAGCAGATCCAGCGCCAGCTGGCCCTGAAACTCGACTTCGTGCCCTTTGCGCCGCTGCATTTCATCTCCGCGCGCCATGGGAGCGGTGTGGGCGAGCTCATGCAGTCCACGGTGCGCGCCTACGAGGCGGCTATGCGCGCCATGCCGACACGCGAGCTGACGCGCACGCTCGAGCACGCGCTGACCGTCCACCAACCCCCGCTGGTACGCGGCCGGCGTATCAAGCTGCGTTACGCGCACCAGGGCGGCCGCAACCCGCCGCGCATCGTGATCCACGGCAATCAGACCGCCTCGGTACCCGACGCCTACACGCGCTATCTCGCCAACGTATTCCGCAAGACCTACGATCTGTTTGCGACTCCGGTGTTCGTCGAGTACCGCACCGATGCCAATCCATACGAGCGCGAGCGGCGCGCGCCGCCGCGTCCCGGCAGGGCGCGCCGGCGCGTGGGGACGAAGCGGCGCCGCTGAGCATCGGCGAGCGGCTGCGGCGGGCGCACGGCGTGCCTGCGGACTTTGGGGTAGAGCC
>CATPBQ010000033.1 GCA_955652795.1 uncultured Steroidobacteraceae bacterium
CTGCTGGTGCGCGCGGATACGCGCACCGTGACGCGCGATGACCTCATGACCCAGGCACTCGGCCGCCGGCTCCTGCCGACCGATCGCAGCCTCGACACGCACGTGAGCAACCTGCGCCGCAAGCTCATGAAGTACACCGACCGCGTCACCCTGCAGAGCGTGCGCGGCTCGGGCTACGCGCTGGCGCCCGCGCGCTCACCGGCACCGCAGGATTAGGCTCATGCACTCGCTCTACTGGCGGATCTTTCTCGGCTTCTGGGCGGCGCTGGCGCTGATCCTCGTGGGCACGGTCACGGTTGCGGTCAACGCCACCGCACACCGCACCGACCGCCCGTGGGTACAACGCGGTCAGCTGTACGCGCAGGCGGCGCGCGCCTTTGAGTCCGGCGGGCCCGAAGCGCTCAGGAGCTGGCTGCAATCGCTGCCCGCGGACCCTTTTGGGCGCACCTTCGTGGTCGAGCCCGGAGGCCGGGAGCTGCTGGGACGGCCGCTGCCGCCTTCCCTAGGCGGCTCGCGCGATGCGGCCGCAGGCGCCATTGCACCCATCGGCGGGGCGCTGGTGCTGGTCGCAGCGGGCGGCAGCACCTACCACGTCGTCATCGGTCCGGTGCGCGACAGCCCGCGTCTCTTCGGTGAGCTGCAGCTGCCGGGCGTGCCGCTTACGGTACTGGCGATCGCCCTGGGGGTCAGCGCGGCAGTGTGTTTCTTTCTCGCCCGCTATCTCGCATCGCCGGTGGAGCGGCTGCGGCTGGCGACCCGGCAGCTGGCAAGCGGCGACCTTAACGTGCGCGTGCTGCCGGCACTCAAAGGACGACAGGATGATCTGGGTCTGCTGGCGGCGGACCTCGACACCATGGCCGAGCGGCTGCGGCTGCTGCTCGAGACGAAACAGCAGCTGCTGCGCGACGTGTCCCACGAGCTGCGCTCGCCGCTCGCGCGGCTGCAACTCGCGCTCTCGCTCGCGCGCCGCGAGGACAGGGGTGACGGCGGTGTGGAGCGCCACCTCGCCCGCATCGAGCGCGAGGCGCAGCGGCTCGAAGCTCTCATTGCGCGCACGCTGAAGCTCGTGCGCCTGGAGCGCCCCGCGCACGCGCTCGAGCAGGCGAGCGTCGATGTAGGTGAGCTGCTGCGCACCATTGCCGCGGACGTGGCCATCGAGGCGGATGCGCAAGGGTGTCTCGTGCAAGTGCAGGCGCAGGGTCCGTTGCTGGTGTCGGGTGATCCGGAGCTGCTGCGCAGCGCCTTCGAGAACGTGCTCCGCAATGCCGTGCGGTACAGTCCCGCGCACGCCACGGTCGGGATCACGGGTCGTCGCATACCGGAGGAGGGGCAACAGGGGGAGCTGGTCGAAGTCCTCATCCGCGATCACGGCCCCGGGGTGCCGGAGAAGGAGCTCGGGCTCATTTTCGAGCCTTTCTACCGGGTGGATGCGGCGCGCGGACACGGCAGCGCCGGGGGCGAGGGCCTGGGGCTGGCGATCGCGGCACGCGCGGTGGCGCTGCACGGCGGCACAATCCAGGCGCGCAACCTCGAGGCCGGAGGACTATCGGTGACGATTACGTTGCCGGCGCATTACGCGGCGAGGAGCCCGCGCAGCCGCAGGGCTTCACGCATCGAGGTGAAGGAAAAATCCCCCAGCACGCGCCGCAGCCGGCTCTCGCAGCGCTCGAGATTGGTGTAATGGCGGAAGCGCGAGAACGCGCCCACCCTGATGCGCGGCTGTCCGGGATCCACCTCCCAGGGGTGCAGATAGAAAGTGAAGGGGCGGCCGCGCCGCTCGATCTGCTTCAGGCCCGCGCGCGTCAGCCAGTACGGCAGGATGCGGAAATAGCCACCACCGGAGACCGGCACCTGCACCCCCAGGAACCTGGCCGCCGACATGGGAAACTCCACCAGCGTACGCCCCGAGGGTGCGCTGAAGCGGTTGGGTTCCGGCGTCGCGCCCGGCAGCCCGTAGCGATCGTGACGGATGGGGAAGATGGAGGAGTCGTAACTAAAGCCGAGATCGATCAGCACATCGAGCGCCCACAGCGAGGCGCGCGTCACCGAGAAGCTCGCCGCCCGGTAACCCAGCACCGCCTGCCCCATGAGGTCTTCGAGGTACCCCTTGGCGCGCGTGGTCTCCTCGCGAAACTCCTGCGGGGATTGCTGATAGATCAGTTGGTGCGAGAAGCCGTGACAGGCGATCTCGTGACCGGCTTGCGCGATGCGTCGCACCAACCCGGGGGAACGCTCGGCCACCCAGCCGAGCACGAAGAAAGTCCCGCGCACGCGGTGCTCGGCGAGGAGTGCGAGCAGGCGCTCGGTGTTGGCCTCGACCCGATACTCGCGCGTGGCCCAGCTGTCGCGGGTGATGACCGATGAGAGCGCGGCCACGTGAAAGTAATCTTCGACGTCGACCGTGAAGGCGTTGACCGGGCGCGCGCCAGAAGGCGCGGGCGAGCGCTGAGCGGTGGGGCCGGGACTCATGGTGCGCGGACTATAGCGAACAAGACCGCGGGCGAGCGTCGCACTGTCCCATAAACGAC
>CATPBQ010000034.1 GCA_955652795.1 uncultured Steroidobacteraceae bacterium
CAGCCGACCTGCGCGGGTGAGCCGCGCCGGCTCAGCTCGCCGGTCGAGGCTACGATCGGCGATCTCATCTGCGCGTTGACCTGTCCCGTGGAATAATCACAGCCCACGCGTAGCGGATGTCCGATTGGGGCGAAATGAATCGGTGCCGGTACCACGGTCTTGGGAGCATTTTGGGGGTACTGCTGTCGCTGCTGCCTTGCGCGGCATCGGCGGCCAGCCAGCTCGATCCGCAGCTCTTCAGCGGCATGAAATGGCGCCAGATCGGTCCGTTCCGCGGCGGTCGGGTGGTCGCGGTGAGCGGCGTTCCGGGTGATCCGGCGACCTGGTATTTCGGTGCGGTAGCCGGTGGCCTCTGGAAGAGCACCAACGCCGGCAGCACCTGGCAGCCGGTCTTCGACGAGCAGAAGATCGCCTCAATAGGAGCGATCGCGGTCGCTGACTCGGATCACAACATCATCTATGTCGGTACCGGCGAGGCCTGCCCTCGCGGCAACATCACCTATGGCGACGGAGTCTACAAGTCGCTCGATGCCGGCAAGACCTGGCAGCACCTCGGTTTGCGCGACACGCGGCACATCGGCGCCATCGTCGTTGATCCGAGAAACCCGGATATCGCGTTCGTCGCCGCACTCGGGCACGCGTTCGGCCCCAACGACGAGCGCGGCATCTTCCGCACCGGCGATGGCGGCAAGAGCTGGCAGCGGGTGCTGTTCCGCGACCGCGACACGGGTGGGATCGATGTCGTCTTCGATCCCCGCAACCCGAATACGCTGTTCGCCTCGCTATGGCAGGTGCGCCGCGAACCGTGGGGATTCTCCAGCGGCGGCGCCGGGTCGGGACTTTATCGATCGACCGACGGGGGCTTCACCTGGAAGCTCATCGAACGCCACGGCCTGCCCGACGGACCGCTCGGTCGCATCGGGGTTTCCGTGTCCGGCGCGGATTCCAACCGCGTCTATGCCGCGATCGAGGCGAAGGAGGGCGGAGTGTTCCGCTCCGATGACGGTGGCGACAGCTGGACGCAGGTCAACTCCGATCACCGCTTCCGGCAACGCGCATGGTACTACTCTCACATCTTCGCGGATCCGGTCGCGCTCAATACCGTGTACGTGCTGGACACCGGCGCATTTCGCTCCACCAACGGCGGCAGGGATTTCGAGCTGCTGCCGGCGCCGCACGGTGATCATCACGCGCTGTGGATAGACCCGCGCGATCCCAGGCGACTGATCAACGGCAACGACGGCGGCGCGACCATTTCCGTCGATGGCGGCAAGAGCTGGACTCAGCTGAACAATCAGCCCACCGCACAGTTCTATCACGTCGCCGTGGACAACCACTGGCCCTATCGCATCTACGGCGCACAGCAGGACAACACCACGATCGCCATCGCCAGCCGCGACGACGAAGGCGTCATCGACCGGCAGGACTGGTATGAGGTCGGTGGCGGCGAGAGTGGCTACATCACGCCCGATCCAAGCGACCCGGAGATCGTCTACGCGAACGCCGAGAGCGGGCAGATCACGCGCTACGATCATCGCACCGGCAACCTGCGCGATGTCTCGATACATCCCCTCGACGTATCCGGTAACGGCGCGCAAGATCTCGAATACCGCATACAGTGGACCGAACCGGTATTCGTCTCCCGGCACGACTCGAAGGTTCTGTACACGGCGGCGCAATTCGTGCTGAAGAGCTCCGATCAGGGACGCAGCTGGCGGCGCATCAGCGCCGATCTCACCCGCAACGACAAGAGCAAGCAGCGGCCCTCGGGTGGAGCTATCACGCTCGACATCACCAGCGTCGAGTACTACGACACCGTGTTTGCGCTCGCCGAGTCACCGTTGCAACCAGGGCTGCTGTGGGCGGGCACTGATGATGGGTTGATCCAAGTGACCCACGACGACGGGCAGACGTGGCGCAACGTCACCCCCAGAGACATGCCCGAATGGAGCATGGTAAGCATCATCGAGCCCTCGCCGCACGAGGCCGGCAGCGCATTTGCCGCGATAGACCGCCACAAGCTCGACGATTTCAAGCCGCTCATCTACAGGACTCACGACAGCGGCAAGAGCTGGACTCGCATCGTCAGCGGGATACCCGAAGGCGCTTACGTGCGCTCCGTGCGGGAGGATCCCAGGAGAAAAGGACTGCTGTATGCGGGGACGGAACTCGGGGTTTATGTGTCCTTCGACGACGGTGGACACTGGCAGCCGCTGCAGCTGAATCTGCCGGTCTCGCCGATCCATGATCTCGTCGTGAAGGACGATGACCTCGTGGTCGCGACCCACGGCCGCTCGTTCTGGGTGCTCGATGACCTGACGCCGTTGCGCCAGCTCGACCCAGCGGCCGCCGTGCCCGAGCTGCGCCTGTATCATCCGCAGCCCGCCTACCGCCTGCATTTCCCCCTCGAGGTGAACCGGCGCCGGCCGGTCGGAGATAACCCGCCCAGAGGCGCTGTGATCGACTATTTTCTGAAGGCCAAGCCAGCGGCCGATGAGAAGATCTCACTCGAGATCCTCGATGCCCAGGGCAAGGTGCTGCGCACGCTCTCGAACCACAAGAAGGAGAAATTTGAGCAGCCGGCCGAATGGCCGGATCGCGAGCCGCCCGCAGACCTGCTGCCGGATGCGGCTGGAATGAACCGCTTCGCCTGGGATCTGCGCGTCGAGGATCCGCGCGAGATTCCAGGAGCGTTCTACGCCGACGAAGGTCCGCGCGGACCGGTCGTCAATCCCGGCTCCTACCTGGTTCGCCTGACGACCCGCAGCGCAGTACAGTCCGTGCCACTGCAAGTGGTACCCGACCCGCGACTGAAGGACACGGTGACCGCGGGCGACATGGCCGCCCACTGGGATCTGATGACGCGCACGACACAGGATATCGATGCGCTGCACCGTGCGGTCAATCAGATGCGCACCATGCGGCGCAATCTGGAGACGCTCACGGCCTGGGCGGGGAGCGAGGCGGGCAGCAAGACCTTAGTGGCGGCCGCCGCGGACCTCGACCAGCACATGGCACCGATTGAGGAGCAGCTCATTCAGGTCAACATGAAGGCATCGGAAGACAATCTGCGTTACCCGAACCGCCTCAACGAGCAATACGACACCTTCATTGCCACCGTCGATGCGGACGACGCCGCTCCGACGGTGGCGCAGCAGGAGGTATACGCCGACCTGCATCGACGCCTGGTCGAGCAACTCGAGAAGTGGAAGTCGCTCGCGAACACTGAGCTGCCGGCTCTCAACACACGGATGCAGGAGGCAGGTCATCCGCGGCTTGCGGTCGGCGAGGGAGACTGACAGCAGCGCTATGGTCCTAACTGCAATGGGATAGGGTGGATGGTATGAATATCCGCACTCTGCAACGTGGACTCCAATACTGTGGTCGGGTCGAGGCGGTACGTCAGACCTATCATGTATTCGAGAGCGAGGGTTATTTTTTCGTGCTCTCGTTCGCGCTATCGAAGGCGCGCCGTGGTTCCGGCTACTTCAACCTGGTCGACAAGGCTGCCGTTGATTACGTGCACGAGCGCGTTGGCGGAACGCGAGGCGTGACGGCG
Source organism: uncultured Steroidobacteraceae bacterium (assembly GCA_955652795.1). Lineage (GTDB taxonomy): Bacteria > Pseudomonadota > Gammaproteobacteria > Steroidobacterales > Steroidobacteraceae > 13-2-20CM-66-19. The sequence goes on from CATPBQ010000034.1 coordinate 3,560, forward strand.
AACTACGTGCTCGCCGCAGCGCAACGCACCAAGCACATCCCCACCAGGCTCCTGGCACTGAATGTCCTGTATGTCCTGGTCGCGCTGCATTGGGCAACCATCACGCGTGCCGGCGAACACCGGCAACTGTTCTTTACCGTGCGAAAGGGGCGACGCAAGCGCCCACTCTCCTGACGAACCCTCGCGGCCCGGTTGCCTATGCCTGCAGACCTAACAGGGCCGGTAGTTCGGCCAGCGACCTGATTTCGTGATCAGGCTTGCCCGGGAGTCTTTCGGGACGCTGATCGTAGCGGTTACACCACACCACCCGCATGCCGAAGGCGGATGCGGCGTAGGCGTCCCAGGCATTGGATGACTGGAACGCGATCGCGCCCGCCTCGAGCCCCAGGCGCTCTACCGCAAGCTGGTAGACCCTCGGGTGCGGCTTGTAGATCCCGACCTCCTCGACCGAGAGCACGGCGTCGAGCAAATGATTGATTTGGGCGCCCTGCACGGCGGCTTTCAGCATTTGCGGGGAGCCGTTGGAAAGTATTGCAGTCCTCATCCCGGCCTGCTTCAGGCGCGCCAGCGTGTCGCGTACCTCCGGAAAGGCGCCGAGCGTGAGGTAAAGGTTCAGCAGCCGCTCTCGCAACCCGGTGCGGGTGATCTGCAGCGTTTCGAGCGCAAAGTCGAGGGCTTCACCGGTCACCTGCCAAAAGTCCGCGTGCCTGCCTTGCAGCGCCCTCAGCCACGTATATTGGAGCTGCTTTTCACGCCACAGTGAACTCAATGCGCTCGACTTTTCGCCCAGCTCACCGCTGCAGGTGCGCGCCGCTGCAGCGACGTCGAACAGCGTGCCGTAAGCGTCGAACACGCAGGCCCGAATGCCGCGAATCGGAGCATGACTCATGATCCTGTCGCCTGGCTGTCGGCGTGATCCTGTTCGGCCTTGCGCGTCGCCGGCCTTCGGCGCAGCAGTTCCGCGTGCTGAGCGAGCTTCGGCAGTCGGGAGCTCAGCGCCGTGGCGTCACCGGGATACCAACTGGCGAGCATGTGCAGGTAGGGGTCTGCGGCGGACAGCCTCTCGCCCAGTACATAGGGCGAGAGCGCGCCGTGGATGAGTTCGAGTTGGCGCTCGTAGTCTTCCAAAGCTTGTGCCTTGATCTGGGCGGCCGCGGTTGTCCCGACAGTGGAGTAGCGCTCGGGGTAGGAGCTTCGCAGCGCCGCCTCGTACACATTCGAGGACAGAAATAACATCCACTGCAGAAAGCGAGCGTGTGCCGAACTGCCGGCAACAGGTGCGAGATCCGCTGTGGGATGCGCGTTAGTCAAATGAATGAGGATTGCGGCGGACTCGAACACCGGCGTGCCATCCGGTAGCACGAGCGCCGGCACCTTTCCGGCGGGATTGACGCGGCGGAAGACCTCAAGCTCAGCCGCAGTTCTGCCAACCCAGATCAGCTCATAAGGCGCGCCGATCTCCTCGAGCACAATTTGCACGGCCAGCGACCCGGCATTCGCCCTGCCGTAAAGCCTGTATGCGCTGCCAGTCATACCATCCTCGTAGATGAAAGTCCTCAGCTTCGGGGTGCTGCGGCATGACGCCCTGTGCTGACTATACCGCGCGCAAATGCGTCTGCGACCGCTTCCGCCCGCGAGTGCACGCCGAGCTTCTCCAAAAGTGAGCACACGTGATGATCCATGGTCTTGGGCGAACGATGCAGTCGACGCGCGAGCTGCGCGCTGGTACAGCCTTGCACGAGCAGCCGCAGTACTTCCAGCTCTTTTGCGGTTAGACCCGGTAGGGCCACCCGACCGCGCAGCCTGGTTGGGCTGCCCGAGCTCATACTTGCGTGCGCAGCCGCGCTATCCGCGGCCGCGCAGCCTCTGAGCGATATCGCATGAAGTATCGCTCGCCCCCACGATGGACTGGGCCGACAGGTGGGCCTTCGCGGTCCCATTTGAGGATGTACCGTATGTGGTACACACTGGGCTTGCCAGGAGGGGTCCATCGGTCTCGCTAAATGAAGATCCCCCTCGGCGGCGAGCAGATCAGGGGGCAGTATGAGCGCCAGGCGACAGCCGGTCGAATACAGCGAAGCAACACCTGAAGTGCGGGAGATCTACGACGACATCATGGCGACCCGCAAGACCGACTGGATCAACAATTTCTGGAAGGTCCTCGCGCACGAC
>CATPBQ010000035.1 GCA_955652795.1 uncultured Steroidobacteraceae bacterium
AGGCCCCCTGACTGACGCGGATGAGAGACACGGGGGGTGTAGCGATAAGCCGATGAATTTGCGAGACTCGCGCGCCGTGCTCAGGCGACACGCCTGGGGGTGAGCGAGCCGCAGCCTACTGCATGCACGACGAGCGCCTCGATGTTGAGAGCCTGCACCTGTGGCGGGGTGACCGTCACGTCCTGCGGGGCGTGTGCTTTTCGCTCGCCGGCGGTGAGTGCCTGCAGGTGACGGGGCCTAACGGCTCGGGCAAGACCAGCCTGCTGCGCACCGTCTGCGGGCTCATGTACCCGGAGGAGGGGCGGGTGCTGTGGCAGGGCCGGGATGTGCGCGGCGATCTGCGTACGTTCCACTGCGCCCTGGTCTACCTCGGGCACGAACCGCCCCTGAAGGCCGAGTTGAGCGCGCGCGAGAATCTGCGCTACTGGATCGGTGTCAGACACCGCGTCGACGCCGCTGCGCTCGAGGGTGCGCTGGAGCGAGTGGGCGCGAGCCCCTGGTGCGATCGCCTGGTGCGCACGCTCTCGGCCGGGCAGCAACGGCGTGTGGCGCTCGCCGGTTTGACTTTGTCGATGGTGCCGCTGTGGCTGCTCGATGAGCCGACGACCAATCTCGATACGGAGGGACAACAGTTGGTGGGAAGTCTGATCGCAGAGCAGCTTGCGCGCGGCGGCTTGGTGGTGGCGGCTGTTCATCATGAGCTGCCCGCGACCGTGCGCGATCTGCGGCGCCTGGAGCTCGCTGCATGAGCCGTTTCGGCTCTCCCGCGGCGGGCGTGGTGGCGCAGGCGGGGGCGACCCATACCCAGCAGTCGATGGGGTGGGCGGGTAGCCGTCAGGCTCCGTTGCTCGACGCGGCGCGCCTTGCCCTGGCGCGGGACCTGCAGCTTGCCTTTCGCAAGCGCGGCCAACTGGTGCAGCCGCTGGCGTTCTTTGCGATGGTCACCATGTTGTTCCCGCTGGCGATTTCTCCGGAGCTCGCGCGCCTGCGGGAAATTGCCCCAGGTGTTCTGTGGGCCGGCGCGTTGTTGGCGTCGCTCCTGGCGCTCGAGTTTCTGTTTCGCGACGACGCCTACGACGGCACGCTCGAGCAGTATGCGCTATCGGGTCAGTCGCTCACCTGGCTGATGTTCGCGAAGACCGCGGCGCATTGGTTATTGACGGGATTGCCGCTCGCACTCATGGCGCCGCTGGCGGCGTTGTCACTGGGAGTCTCCGCGGCGGCGGTCCCCGGGATTGTCGCCTCGGTCGCGGTGGGCAGTGTGGCATTGAGTCTCATCGGCTCGATCGGTGCGGCCCTGACGCTCGGGATCAAGCGCAGCGGCGCGCTGCTGTCGCTGCTGACGCTGCCGTTGTCGCTGCCGGTGCTGATTTTCGGCGCGCGCGCGACGCAACTGGCGATCAGCGGCGGCCCGCTATTGGCGCCGCTGGAGCTGCTCGCGGCCGTGGCAGTGCTCGGTGTGACGCTGGCGCCGCTCGCGGCGGCGGCGGCGGTGCGGATCAGCCTGGAATAGCAGTAGCGGAAACGCCCATCATGACCTGGACCTGGTTTCATCGGCTCGGCTCACCACCTTACATCTACGCGCTGGCGGCGCGCCTCACGCCTTGGTTTGCCTGGCCGGCGGCGCTGCTGATCATCGGCGGACTGTGGGGCGGGCTGGTGCTGGCGCCTGCGGACTACCAGCAGGGCGATGGCTTTCGCATCATTTATGTGCACGCGCCCAGTGCGTGGATGTCACTCATGGTGTATACGACCATGGCGATTGCGGCCGCGGTCGGGCTCATCTGGCGCATCAAGGTCGCCCACGCGGTGGCTGCCAGCTGTGCTCCGATCGGCGCCTCGTTCACCTTCGCGGCACTCGTGACCGGTGCGCTATGGGGCGAGCCGATGTGGGGAACGTACTGGGAGTGGGATCCGCGCCTGACCTCGGAGCTCATTCTGCTTTTTCTGTATCTCGGATATATGGGTTTGCGCGCAGGGCTCGAGGACACGCAGCGGGCGGATCGCGCCAGCGCGGTGCTGGCCGTGGTGGGCGTGGTGAACGTGCCGATCATTCATTACTCGGTGACGTGGTGGAACTCCCTGCACCAGGCGCCCTCGGTGATGCGGCTCGCCAAACCCACCATGGCGGCATCGATGCTGGTGCCGCTGCTGATGATGCTGCTGGGCTTTACGCTGTTTTTTGGGGCCGTACTGCTGGTGCGCCTGCGCGGTGAAGTCCTCAGCCGTGAACGCTCCGCCAGCTGGATTCGCGAGGTCGTAAGCGCATGAGTCAGTTCTTCCAGATGGGCGGGTATGCCGCCTTCGTGTGGCCCGCGTACGCGGTCACGCTCGCCGCGATCGTGTTGAACATCGTGTGGGCGCGCCGCGCGCTGTCACGCTCGCGTGAGGAAGCGCGGCGGCGTCTGGCGATGCGGGGGGAGGGGCCGTGACGCCGCGACGGCGCCGCATGGTCCTGGTGCTCGGTATCGTGGGCGGCGTGAGTATCGCCGGCGCACTCGCGCTCAGCGCCTTCCGCCAGAACGTCACCTTTTTCTTTGATCCGACCCAGGTCGCCGCCGGCCAGGTGCCAGCGGGCGAGCGCTTCCGCCTCGGCGGCATGGTGACGCAGGGTAGCCTGCACCGCGCTCCCGGGAGCCTCGAAGTGCGCTTCGTCGTGACTGACTTCAGTCACGACGTGCCGGTCAGCTATACCGGCGTGCTGCCGGACCTGTTCCGCGAAGGAGCCGGCGTCGTCGCGCACGGGCAGATGCGCCACGACGGCACCTTCGTTGCGGACGAAGTGCTCGCCAAGCACGACGAGAAGTACATGCCTCCCGAGGTGGCGCGCTCATTGAAGAAGCGCCACGGGGAGTCACGGGCGGACGGCACGGCGCCGCCCTCCACGCCATCCTCCGGGGATACACAACCCCCGGCCGCGGCACACGCGTCGCCTCCTTCAGCGGGTACCTGACATGCTTCCTGAACTCGGTCACTTTGCTCTGATTCTCGCGCTGCTGCTCGCGGGCCTGCAGGCGTTCTTCGGCATCGCAGGTCCCATGCTGGGCCGTGACCGGTGGATCGCGGCCGTGACGCCCGCCGTCGCCGGCCAGTTCGTCATGATCGCGACCGCCGTGGGGTGCCTGGTGGCTTCCTTCGTGGCGAATGACTTCTCGGTCCTGTACATCGCCGAGAATTCCAACTCCGCGCTGCCCATGTTCTATCGCGTCACCGCGATGTGGGGTGCCCACGAGGGCTCGCTCCTGCTGTGGATCCTGCTGCTTGCCGCCTGGACCGTGGCGGTGACCATCGGGGCCGCACGGCTGCCGCCGCGCTTCGCAGCACGCGTGCTCGGCGTGCTCGGCATCATCAGCTTCGGATTCCTGCTGTTCACGCTCGCCACCTCCAATCCGTTCCTACGCCTGGATCCGGCCGCCCCCGACGGCCGTGACCTGAATCCGATCCTGCAGGATCCGGCGCTGGCGATTCACCCGCCCATTCTCTATACCGGCTATGTGGGCTTTGCCGTGGCGTTCGCGTTCGCGTGCGCGGCGATGCTCGAAGGCCGGCTGGATCAGACGTGGGCCCGCTGGACGCGCCCGTGGACGACCACCGCGTGGGCCTTCCTCACCTGCGGCATCGCGCTGGGAAGCTTCTGGGCGTACTACGAGCTCGGCTGGGGCGGCTTCTGGTTCTGGGATCCGGTCGAGAACGCCTCGTTCATGCCGTGGCTGATGGGTACTGCGCTGGTGCATTCGCTCGCGGTGACGGACAAACGCGGCCTGTTCAAGAGCTGGACGCTGCTGCTGGCGATCCTGGCGTTCTCGATGAGCATGCTCGGCACCTTCCTGGTGCGCTCCGGGGTGTTGGTGTCGGTGCACTCGTTCGCAGCGGATCCGAGCCGCGGCATTTTCATTCTGGCCTTTCTGATCGTGATGATCGGCGGAGCCCTGAGTCTGTATGCCTGGCGCGCGCCGCAGCTGAGGTCGACGGCCGGGTTCGAACTCGGGTCGCGCGAATCGTTTCTCCTCTTCAACAACGTGCTGCTGGTCATTGCCGCAACCACGGTGTTCGCTGGCACGCTGGCGCCGCTGATCTCCGATGCGCGGATGCTGGGCACGGTGGCTGTAGGGCCGCCGTATTTCAATCCCACCTTCATGTTGTCGATGCTGCCGCTGCTCGCCCTGCTGTCGGTCGGCATCCACTCGAACTGGAAGCGCGGGCGCCTGAAGGA
>CATPBQ010000036.1 GCA_955652795.1 uncultured Steroidobacteraceae bacterium
CGGCGTCGAAGGCCGATCCCAGCGTATCGTGCTGAGCGTCGAGCTGCAGAAATTCCGCTCGCCCCGCGTCTGCGGGGCGCGACCTCTGGCGTGCCACGTCGAGCATGGGAACCGAGACGTCCACGCCGACGACCGAGCCGCCGCGCCCCACGCGGACCGCGAGATCCAACGTTGTTGCGCCGCAACCGCATCCTATGTCAAGGATGTGTTCGCCCGGCATGGGCGCGAGTGCACGTATCGCTTCCCGTCCTAGCGGATCGAGCTGCCGCTCCAGCTGCTCTTGAAACTGCGTCCACGTGCGTCCGAGGGCCGCGTTCCAATCTTCGATTTGAGCGGCGTTCGAGGACGGTTTCGATGCGCAGGCCATATGCAGCGAACTCCATCGTTACAATAGATCGTGCAAACTGTAGCGCGTTCTGAGCCGCACATCCCCGCTCCGGCGAGGAGGTCAATATGATCTTCGAACAGGTTGCCACGGGTGGCTGCCAGTCTTATCTGGTGGGATGCGCAGAAACATGTGCAGCGGCGCTCATCGATCCGCAGATCAGCCAGATCGATCGTTACCTGGGACTCGCGGCGCGTCACGGTTTACACGTCCGTTACGTAATCGACACGCATACCCACGCCGATCATTTCTCGGCGACACGCGAGCTTGCACGCCGGCTGTCCGCGCCGAGCGTGATGCATCGGCAAAGCCCTGCGCCATTCCTCGACATGCGAGTCGATGATGGTGAAATGATCGCGGTCGGAGGGCTCCGATTACGTGTGCTCTACACGCCGGGTCACACATCGGATTCGATGTGTCTGCTCGTCGAAGACCGCGTCTTCTCGGGCGATACCCTGCTCATCGGGGCAACCGGCCGTACCGACCTGCCGAGCGGTGACCCCGAGGCATTGTACGAAAGCCTCTTTCACCGCATCCTGCGGCTGGACCCTCTTCTCAAGGTGTTCCCGGCGCACGAGTACCAGGGGCGCAGTCACTCGACGATCGAGCGCGAGCTCGCCGAAAACCCACGACTGCAGCGGCGCGATCGTGCTGCCTTTGTCGACATGATGTGCAATCTGAACCTGACGATGCCAACCCACATCACCGAAGCACTCCGCACGAACATAAGCGGCGGCAAGATCATTGCGCAACTTCTCGCGGAGGCAGCCTCGCGGGTGCCCCTGATGTCACTCACGGAGCTCAAAGCGCACGTCGAGGCCGCAGAGAATGACCTGATCGTGCTGGACGTGCGCGAGCGCGAAGCCTTCGAGAGCGGCCACATTCCGGCCGCGCAACTTCTGCCCCGCGGACAGCTCGAGCTGCGTGTCAATGACGATCTACCCGACCCGACGCGGCGAATCCTCGTGTACTGCGAATTCGGCCGCATCTCCATGCTCGCGGCAGCTACGCTGCGCGAGATCGGTTTTCAGCGCGCGGTTGCGCTCGACGGCGGCATGAAGGCGTGGCGCGAGGCGGGCTATCCGATCGAGACTTGAGCGTCGACCGCACGCGTCCCCTCAGGCGCTGGCGTTGAGCGCGAACACCAGCAGGCGCCGCTGCAGCCGCTCGGAGAGTCCGCGCGGCTGATCGAGACCCATGCGCTTGAGCGCGGAGGCATGTCGGCTCCCCGGTGTGGCGGCGAGTGAGGCCGCGGCGGTCTTCACCCGCCCCCACGGGTTGTCGGTGCGCCCGTCGAGAAACTTCAGCGCCCGCGCGAGGACAATCTCCTCCTCCGCCAGGTCGGTGCCGAACGGATATTCGCTGAAGTATCCCTGCTGGCGGTGGCCGCGCAACGCGAGCGTCAGACGCTGCGGCAGGTTGTTGCGGAACGCATCCGGGATGCGGTAGTCGGCGCGGATCTTGCCCGCCGCCCTGGCGCGTGACAGCAGCGCGTCCTGAAAGCGCGAGTCCGCGACGTTCAGCAGCGCGATGATGATCTCCTCGTCGGTCCGGCCGCGCAGGTCCGCGATGCCGTACTCGGTGACCACCAGATCACGCAGGTGCCGCGGAATGGTCTGATGCGCGTAGTTCCAGATGATGTTTGAAGTGGTGTGGCCGTGGCGCGTGCGGGTGGCGCGCACGCACAGGATCGAGCGCGCGCCCGGCAACGCGTGCGCCATGGCGACGAAGTTGTATTGACCGCCGACGCCGCTCACCACCTGCCCGTTCTCCAGCGCATCGGAGACCGCAGCTCCCAGCAGCGTGACCATCATGGTGGTGTTGACGCAGCGCGCGGCCCGCCGCTGCAGGATACGCAGCTCCTGGTCGGCGCCGTACAGCTGGTTGACGAAGGCCACGCCGCGCATGCCGAACTGCGCGCGCTCGCTTTCGGGCAGCTCGCGCAATGCCGCATAGAATCCGCGCGGACCCAGAAAGAATCCGGCATGCAGCACCTGGCCGTTGCGCAGCTCGCTTCCCAGGCACTCGGCCGCCAGGCGCGCGCGGCCCGCAGGATCGGCGAGATTGGCCGTTATCCACTCCCCGCCCGCGGCGCGCACGCGCCCGTCGGCAAACTCCGCATCCTCGCGAAACACGCCATGGCACTTGAGGTCCGCGAACTGCGCGCTGCTCAGTACCGGGCCCGCGCCCGCAGCGGCCAGCAGGCCGAGAATGCGCTCATCGAAGCGCTCGCCCGTCTGTCCCGAGCCCAGCAGCCTCTCCAGGGGGAGCGAATCGTAGACGCGGCGGCACAGGATCCCGGCGCGGTACAGCTCCAGCAGCTGGTCGACGAACATCTCCGTGCAGGCGAACAGGCCGGCGCAGAACGGCGCATCGCCCCCCTCGGCGTGGATCAGCGGCGCGGCAGTTGCCGTGCCGAGCGCCTCCAGAGCACTGCGCCAGGCCGCGTTCTGCTGATGCCGTAACAGCAGCGCATACACCAGCGAGTCACCCAGCTCGCCGATACCGATCTGCAGCGTGCCCCCATCGCGCACCAGGGCGCTGGCGTACACGCCGATGGCGTGGTCGACCGTGCCGAGCGGCGGATTGGGCGGACAGAACAGGTCGTAGTCGTAGCGCGGATCGTCCACCAGGAAGTCAAAGCACCCGGGATCGACCAGCGCGTGACCGGTCATGAACGGCATCTGGGCGTGCGTCTGCGCCACCATGACGATGTCGCGGCCGGTGGCGCGCGCGCCCTCGATGAGCGGCAGCAGATCCACGCTCACATCGGCATTGGAGCCGAAGCTCAGCTGCAGCTCGCCGTTCACCACGCGCCGCGCCACCAGCTGGGCCATGACGTTGACGCCGCGCGCCAGACAATCGCGTGCCACCTGCGTGTAATTCGCACTCAGGTAATGGCGTTGCGCGTGGCGCGAATTGAGAAACGCGCCCGGCGCCAGAAAGAACTCGATGATGCGGATGTTGGGCGGAACCGTGTCGCTTTGCATGGCGCGCGCGTATTCCGGCTCCACGTACGTGCCGAACACCCGTGCGGCGAGCGGTGTCAGCAGGCGCGCCTCCAGCGCCGAGCGGGCCACGGGCTTCAGCAGCGACAGCGCCGTGACGATGGTTAGATCGATCGTCGAGTCGCGCAGCGCGCGGCGGTAGAATTCGTTGACCAGCGGATTGGGTTTGCCGATCCCGAGCGGCAGTGCCAGCACGATGCGCGGTCCCACGCGGCGCAGCACCGCGTCGACGCAGTGTCCGACGTCATCGAGTATCTCTGGCATGCAGCTACGGCATGCTCACTGAAGCAGGCGGCGCGCGTCAACCGTACCAGTTACAACCAGGGAGCGACGCATGTAAGTCAACAAACCCGCCCTCGATCCGCACAGCGTCGCGGTGCATTCCAGCAGCGCTTATCCCGAGCCCTACCGCTCGCGGGTACTGCCGCGTGACAAGCGCCGTCTCGGGGACGCGCTCGGACTCACCAGGATCGGCGTCAATCTGACGACCTTGAGCCCTGGCAAGGAGTCCTCCATGTGCCACTGGCACACGCACGAGGACGAGTTCGTGTATGTGCTCGAGGGCGAGGTGGTGCTGCGCTGCGGCCCCAAGGAGCAGCTGCTGCGTGCCGGCATGTGCGCCGGCTTTGCGGCGGGCGCCGAGCAGGGCCATCAGCTCATCAATCGCAGCGATCGCCCGGCGCACGCGCGTGGCAGCATCACCCGCCGGGATGGGACTCCTATCTGAGGGTCAGTGAGCCGCAGGCGCGAGCCGCAGCGCGAACGACACGCCGACCTCGTTCCCCACCCACTCGGTGGAATTCCACTCACCCTGCCCGACGCCGAAGTCCAGCCGGCGCACGGTGGTCTTGCCGCTCATGTAGCCGACGGCAACGCCGTGCTCGTCGGCGGTGCGAAACGTGAACGGCACGCGTGCATCGCGCGTCACGCTGCGGATGGTGAGCTTGCCGAGCGCCTCATAGCCGCTGGCGGTCTTGTTGAACTGGCTGGCGGCGAAATGCGCCTGGGGAAACTTCGCGGCCGCGAACAGATCCGCGCCGCGCAGGGTGTCATCGCGCTCCTTGTCGCCGGTGTCGAGGGAGCCGATGTCGACGGTGACCTCGAGCCGGCTGCCCGCGAGGTTCTCGGGAGAGAAGTCGAAGTTC
>CATPBQ010000037.1 GCA_955652795.1 uncultured Steroidobacteraceae bacterium
ATTGCGATCCTGGTGATGCCCTTCATCGTGCTCACCGGCACCGCGCTCGCAGTCAGTGTGGATGCGGGCCGGGCCGGGGTCGCCAATCCCGGCGTGCATGGCTTTTCCGAGATCCTCTATGCCTTCTCCTCCGCCGGCAACAACAACGGCAGCGCGTTTGCCGGTATCTCGGCCGACACCCCGTTCTACAACGTCGCCCTGGCGCTCACCATGTGGCTGGGGCGATTCTGGCCGATCGTGGCGGTACTCGCCATCGCAGGCTCGCTGGCCGCCAAGAAGCGCATCCCGGTGAGCGACGGCACCATGCCAACGCACGGCGTGACCTTCGTGATCCTGCTGATCGGCACGGTGCTGCTGGTGGGTGCGCTCACCTTCGTGCCGGCGCTGGCGCTCGGCCCCATCGTCGAGCACCTGATGCTGTGGCACTGACGCGCGCGCTACGGAACAGCGCATGACCCGCCGCAAACTCGTACTGTTTGAGCGCTCGCTGCTGCTGCCGGCGCTGCTGGACGCAGTGCGCAAGCTTGACCCGCGGGTACAGTGGCGCAACCCGGTGATGTTCGTGGTCTACATCGGCAGCCTGCTGACGACGCTCTTGTGGCTGCAGGCGCTCGCCGGCGCCGGCGAGGCCCCGGCATGGTTCATTTTCAACATCGCGCTGTGGCTGTGGTTCACGGTGCTGTTTGCGAATTTCGCCGAAGCCCTGGCCGAGGGGCGCAGCAAGGCGCAGGCGGCGGCGCTGCGCGGACTGAAGCAGACCGTGTGGGCCAAGAGGCTCGCCCATCCGGGCGAGCGCGAACGCGCCACGCGCGTGCGCGCCGAGGAGCTGCGCCGCGGGGACGTGGTGCTCATCGAGGCGGGCGACTACGTGCCCGCAGACGGGGAGGTGATCCAGGGGGCCGCCTCGGTGGATGAGAGCGCGATCACCGGCGAATCCGCACCGGTGATTCGTGAGTCCGGCGGCGACTTCTCGGCGGTGACCGGCGGCACCCGGGTGCTGTCGGACTGGATCATCGTGAAGGTCACGGTCAATCCCGGCGAGACCTTCCTCGACCGCATGATCGCCATGGTGGAGAGCGCCCGGCGCCAGAAGACCCCGAACGAGATCGCGCTCACCATCCTGCTGGTCGCGCTCACGCTGGTGTTCCTGCTCGCCACCGCGACGCTGCTGCCGTACTCGCTTTACGGCGTGGCGGTCACCAGGCTCGGCACCCCCATCACCATCACCGCGCTGATCGCGCTGCTCGTGTGCCTCATTCCCACCACCATCGGCGCGCTGTTGTCCGCGATCGGGGTCGCCGGCATGAGCCGCATGCTGCAGGCGAACGTCATCGCCACTTCCGGACGCGCCGTCGAGGCCGCGGGCGACGTCGATGTGCTGCTGCTCGACAAGACCGGAACCATAACGCTCGGCAACCGCCAGGCGGCGACCTTCATCCCCGCGGCCGGTGTCAGTGAAGAGGAACTCGCCGACGCCGCGCAACTCGCATCGCTCGCCGATGAGACGCCCGAGGGTCGCAGCATCGTGGTGCTGGCCAAGCAGCGCTTCCGGCTGCGCGAGCGCGACCTGTCGGCCCTCGGTGGCTCGTTCGTGCACTTCTCGGCGCACACGCGCATGAGCGGCGTCAACATCGGCGCGCGCCAGATCCGCAAGGGCGCCGTGGACGCCGTTGCCCGGCACGTCGAGGCACTCGGACAGACCTTCCCGAAGGCGGTGCTCGCGAACGTGCAGGAGGTCGCGCGCCGCGGCAGTACCCCGCTCATCGTGAGTGATGGCGCGCGCGCTCTCGGCGTCATCGAGCTCAAGGACACCGTCAAGGGCGGCATCCGCGAGCGCTTCGGCGAGCTGCGTCGCATGGGTATCAGGACCATCATGATCACCGGCGACAATCCGCTCACCGCCGCCGCGATCGCCGCCGAAGCCGGTGTCGACGGCTTTCTCGCCGAGGCGACCCCGGAGGCGAAACTCAAGCTGATCCGCGCGCACCAGGGCGAGGGACGCCTGGTCGCCATGACCGGCGACGGCACCAATGACGCCCCGGCGCTCGCGCAGGCCGACGTCGCGGTGGCCATGAATACCGGCACGCAGGCGGCCAAGGAAGCCGGCAACATGGTCGATCTCGATTCCAATCCAACCAAGCTCATCGAGGTGGTCGAGACCGGCAAGCAGATGCTGATGACCCGCGGAGCACTCACCACGTTCAGCATCGCCAACGACGTCGCCAAGTACTTCGCCATCATCCCGGCGGCGTTCGTGACCACCTATCCGCAGCTGAACGCGCTCAACGTCATGCATCTGGCGAGCCCGTTCTCGGCGATCCTGTCGGCCGTGATTTTCAACGCGCTCATCATCGTGTGCCTCATCCCGCTGGCCCTGCAGGGTGTGCGCTACCGTGCGCTCGGGGCCGCGATCCTGTTACGGCGCAACCTGCTGGTGTACGGACTGGGCGGCATTCTCGTGCCGTTCGCCGGCATCAAGCTCGTGGACCTGGGGTTGGTGCTTGCGCACCTGGTCTGAAATCCTGCGCCCGGCCGTGGTGCTGCTGGCGCTGCTCACCGTGCTCACCGGCGGCCTGTATCCGCTGATCGTTACCGGGATCGCGCGGGTACTGTTTCCCGCTGAGGCCGCGGGCAGCATCGTGAGGCGCGACGGGCACGCGGTCGGCTCGAGTCTCATCGGTCAGAGCTTCACTGACCCGGGGCACTTCTGGAGCCGCCCCTCGGCGACCACGCCCCAGCCCTACAACGGCAGCGCCTCGACGGGCTCGAACCTGGGACCCCTCAACCCGGCGCTCCTCGACGCGGTCAAGGCGCGCCTGGCGGCGCTGCACGCCGCGGATCCCGGCAACGCCGCACCGGTCCCGGCCGACCTGGTCACGGCATCCGCCAGCGGCCTGGATCCGCACATCAGCCTGGCGGCCGCCTACTACCAGGCGGCGCGGGTGGCGCGCGCGCGCGGCCTCGATGTCGGCCGCGTGCGGGCATTGATTGCCGCTCATGGCGAGGGTAGGTTGCTGGGGATTCTCGGCGAGCCGCGCGTCAACGTCCTTGAGCTGAATCTGGCGCTCGATGCGCTGAAATGACCCCACATGGCCGAAGCCCGGCCTGACCCGGACCAGCTGCTCGAACGCATCAAGACCGAGGAAGCGCGCGCCCGGCACGGGCATCTGCGCATTTTCTTCGGTGCCTCCGCCGGCGTCGGCAAGACCTACGCCATGCTGGAGGCGGCGCGCGGCGTGCACTCCGCCGGCACCGACGTGGTGGTGGGCTACGTCGAACCGCACGGACGCGTCGAGACCGAGCGGCTGCTCGAGGGCCTGCCGCGCCTGCCAACACTCGCGGTGCGCTACCGCGGCATGGTACGCCAGGAATTCGATCTTGACGCGGCGCTCGCGCGCCGTTCCGCCATCCTGCTGGTGGACGAGCTGGCGCACTCCAACCTGACCGGCGGCGAGCCGCCCCCGCGCCACCCCAAGCGCTGGCAGGACGTCGCGGAACTGCGGGCCGCGGGCATCAACGTCTGGACCACCGTCAACGTGCAGCACCTGGAGAGCCTCAACGATCTGATCTTCCAGAGCACCGGCGTCCGCCAGCGCGAGACCTTGCCGGACCATGTGTTTGACGAAGCCGACGACATCGAGCTGATCGATCTGCCGCCCGATGACCTGATCGCACGCCTGCGCGCCGGCAAGGTGTATGTGGGCGAGCAGGTGACTGCCGCCACCGAGCGCTTCTTCCGCAAGCAGAATCTGCTGGTGTTGCGCGAGATCGCGCTGCGCCGCGTGGCCGATCGGGTCGAGGCCGCCTCCCGCGCACTGCCAGCGGACCGTACCCAGGCGCGCATCGCAGGCGATCGCGTGCTGGTCGCCGTCGGCCCCGACGAGCAGGCCGAGCAGCTGGTGCGCGCCGGCAAGCGCATGGCGGACGCCCTCGATGCGCACTGGAGCGTGGTGTACGTGGAAACGCCCGCGCTGCTGCGCCTGTCGGACCTGCAGCGCAATCGCCGCATCGAGGTGTTGCGGCTGGCGGAGTCCCTCGGCGCCGAGACGGTGACGCTCGATGGTCCGTCCGCCGGCACCACGCTCGCCGAGTACGCGCAGGTGCGCCACGCCACGCGCGTGATCGTGGGGACACCGAAGCGGCGCGGCTGGCGCGCCTGGCTGCGTCCCTCCACCGCGACCGAGCTGGTGCGCCGCGCACGCACTTTCGACGTGGTGCTGATCGCCGCGAACGCACGCCGGGCACCGGCGCCGCCGGCCGTCGCCGGCGTCGCGAGCGCGGCCTCTGCGGTGCGCTGGGATCGCTATGCGTGGGCCGCCGGCATAACGGTGCTCGCCACGCTCATCGCCTTTGCGATGTATCCGCACTTCGAGCTCTCCAACCTGGTCATGATCTACCTGCTGGGCGTGACGGTGGCGGGGTTGCGGCTCGGACGCGGACCGTCGGCGCTCACCGCGGTGCTGAACGTCGCCGCGTTCGACTTTTTCTTCGTGCCGCCGCGCTATTCCTTCGCGGTCTCGGACGTACAGTACCTGGTGACCTTCGGCGCCATGGTGACCATCGCCCTGGTGATCGCAACCCTCACCGCGAGCGTGCGCCAGCAGACCCGCGTGGCCGGCGCGCGCGAGCGGCGCACCGCGCTGCTGTACGCCATGAGCCGCGAGCTCGCCGCCACCCGTGGCATCGCCAACATGGCGCGCGTGGGGGTGCGTCACGTGGCGGAGGTCTTTCAATGCCAGGCCGTGGTGTTGTTGCCCGATCCCGGCGGCAAGCTCCACTACCCGGCGGACGCGCCGCTCGAGAGCTCGTTCCGCCGCGCCGATCTCGCGGTGGCGCAGTGGGTCGCCGACCACGGGCGCCGCGCCGGACTGGGCTCCGATACCCTGCCGGCCGCGCCCGGTCTGTACGTGCCGCTCGGCGACGAGGGCCGCGCGGTGGGCGTGCTGGCGGTGCTGCCGGCTAACGCGCGGCGCGTGCTGCTGCCGGAACAGAGCCACCTGCTCGAAACCTTCGCCGGTCAGATCGCTCTTGCTCTCGCGCGCGCGCATCTCGCCGAGGTTGCCGAGCAGTCGAGTCTCGCGGCCGAGCGTGAGACGCTGCGCAACACGCTGCTGGCGTCCATATCGCACGATCTGCGCACGCCGCTCGCGGTGATGGCGGGTGCGGGCAGCACCCTCGCCGAGCACGGAGCGCATCTCGATGAAGCGACCCGCGTGGCGCTGGCGCGCTCGGTGGAGACCAAGGCGCGCGAGATGTCGGACCTGGTATCGAACGTGCTCGAGCTGGTGCGCCTGCAGTCCGGGCAGGTGGTGTTGCGGCGGGACTGGCAGACTCTCGACGACCTGGTGGGCAGCGCCCTCGGCGGTTACACCGAGCGGCTCGCCGCCCACCCGGTGGAACTGCGCTTCGCCCCCGACCTGCCGCCCGTGTGGGTGGATGCGACGCTCATCGTGCAGGTGTTTGCCAATCTGTTCGACAACATCGCCAAGTACACCTCGCCCGGCACACGCGTGTGGGTGTCGGCCATCGCCGGAGCCGACGCGGAGATGGTAAGGGTCACGCTGGACGATGACGGGCCGGGACTGCCCGCCGGTAACCCGGCGCGGCTGTTCGACAAGTTCCAGCGCGGCAGCGGCGAGGGCACGGTCGTTGGTGTCGGCCTGGGACTGGCGATCTGCCAGGCGATCGTGCGTGCCCACGGCGGCGAGATCGAGGCGCAGCGCCGTGAGGGCGGAGGCGCGCGCTTCGTCTTCACGTTGCCCGCCACCGAACAGGCGCCCGCCACGGAACAGCCGGCGTGACCCAGGCCATGCACCAGGTCCTGCTCATCGAGGACGAGCCGGAGATCCGCAGGGTGCTGCGCGTGCTGCTGGAGTCGGAAAACTACCGCTGCATCGAAGCGGACACCGCGCTGCGCGCCGAGATCGAGACACGCAGCCACAAGCCCGACGTGCTGCTCATCGACCTGGGGCTTCCCGACGGCGATGGACTCACGGTCATCCGCCGGGTGCGCGCCTGGTCGACCGTGCCGATCGTGGTGCTGTCGGCGCGCACCATGGAGGAGCAGAAGGTGGCGGCGCTCGATGCCGGAGCGGACGACTACGTCACCAAGCCCTTCAGCGCCCCGGAGTTGCTGGCGCGGTTGCGGGCGGCGCTACGGCGCCACGTGAGCGGCGCCGCGCCCACCTCGCTCCTGCAGTTCGGCCCGATACGCGTCGATCTGGCGCGGCGCGAGTCGCGCGGATCCGGGGGCGAGATCCACCTGACGCCGCTCGAGTACCGGGTGCTCGGCTGCCTGGCGCGGCAGGCGGGCGCGATCGTGATGCAGCGCCAGCTGCTTCGCGAGGTGTGGGGGCCGGAGCGGATGGACGACTCGCGCAGCCTGCGGGTGTGCATCAAGAACCTGCGCGGCAAGCTCGAGCCCGATCCGCGCCGGCCGCGCTACCTGGTCACCGAGACCGGACTCGGCTACCGGCTGCGTCCGGATGAGGAGGCCCGCGCGGATGCCGCGGGGTAGTTAGCTGAGCGACACGATCAGTTTGGCGGAGTGACTGCGCCAGTTGATCGGGATGATGAACGAGCGCACCCCCGGCTTCTGCGGAATCTGCGGCTTCTCGCCCGACAGCACGCTCGGCACCGAGATCACGAAGTCGCGGCCGAAGTCGCGGCGCGCGTTACCGGAGATTGTGTTGGCGACCTCGCCGACCAGATCGCGCATGGTCTCGTGGCTGAAGTCGTTCTCCTGCATCTTCATCAGCAGCACGGTAAGCATGGCCTTGGAGGCGGTGAAGTACACGACCCCCTCGCGCTTGCCGGAGATGTTGATGACCCCGGTGTACTCGTGCACTGCGGGTGAGCCTTCCATCAGGTATGGCGAGCCGATCGAGGCCGGCTGCTGCGCGGCGACCTCGAAGAAGTTCGTCGTCCCCTCGACGAAGGTCTTGAGCTCCTGTTCGTACAGCATGACGGATGCTTCCCGGTTGGGCCCTAGCGCATGAGATCCGCGATGGCTTCGTTCAGCTGCCGGTCGGTGAAGGGCTTGTTGAGGAAGCCATTCGCGCCCCGCTCCATCGCCTCCACAGCCGTCGCCTTGTCTGCCAGCGCCGAGATTACCAGAATCCGCACCGCGGGCTTCAGGGCGACGAGCTGCCCGATGCACTCGATGCCGTCCATGCGCGGCATGGTGAGATCCATGGTCACCACGTCCGGGTCGGTTTTCTTGAACAGCTCGAGCGCCTCGAGCCCGTTGCCGGCCGTGCCCACCACCTGCAGGTCCTCGAAGTTCTGCGAACGTTCGATGCGGCGGCGCATGATGTTCGAGTCGTCGACGATCATCAGCTTGAAGGATCGTTTACCATTGCCGTTCATCGCCGTTCCGTTGCTGTTGCGCATGAGCGTTCCCTGAAGCGTCTCAGGCGACCGCGGTGCTGACCGCCTGGGCGGCCGGCAGGAGGATTTTGAAGCGGGTGAAGCGGCCGGGGTGGGTGCTCACGCCGATCTTGCCCCCGAGCGCGTACACGCTGCGCGCCACGACGTCCATGCCGACCCCGCGGCCGGCATCCATGGAGACGTCCTCCTGGGTGGAGAAACCCGGATGAAAGATCAGGGCCATCGCGGCGCGCGTGTCCATGCCGCCGGCTTCCTCTTCGCTGATCAGCTGCTGGCGCACGGCGGCGGCCTTGAGCGCCTCGGTCTCAATGCCCGCGCCGTCGTCCTCGAACACCAGCTCGTAGCCCTCCCCGGCCTTGCGGAAATGCACGCTCACGACGCCGACGTCCTGCTTGCTGTGCGCACGGCGCACCTCGGGCGGCTCGATGCCATGCACGGCCGCGTTACGCAGCATCTGGATGAGGCAGTCCTTGATGGTCGCGGCATACGTCAGCGGCACCTCGCTCAGTCCCGCCACGGTCAGCCTGAAGCGCTTGGCGTGATCCCGGGCCAGCCGCTCGGCCATCCCCTGCAGCGCGGGCGACAGATCCTCCACCGGCCGGGACTGCGGCCGCACAGCGGCGGAGCGGTTCATAGCTCCGGCGGCCGCGGCCGCCGCACCGGGGGTGGTTTCCTTGAGCGCCGTGAGACGCGTGGCCATCTCGCGCACGCTGCGCAGGTGAGCCAGCAGATCATCGAGCTTCAGGACCAGCGGCAGGAAGTCGTTGCCCGACAGCTCGGGCTTTTTCTTGCAGTCTGACACCCCGTCTTCGAGCACGTGCACGCGGTTGGCGATGCTCTTGAGGTTGAGCGCCGAGGCCTCGCCCTTGATGCCGTGCAGCTCGCGAAACAGGCCGCCGAGCTTCTTGCGGAATTCGGCGTCGGTGCGCGCCGGCTCCCTGAGGATGGTGTTGACGAGCTTGAGGCTGGTTTCGGTGGTGTCCAGGAAGGACAGCAGCTGCAGCGGGTCGACGTGCAGCATGCCGATCATCATGTCGACCTGCGCATTGGCGTTCTCCTGCGAGTCCTGCAGCTCGCGGGCGAGCAGCACGCTGGAGGTGATGTCGCCGACGGCGCACAGCACGTGCCTGATGCCTTCCGGTCCCATGACGCGGTGGAAGTCGAACTGCAGGTAGCGGGTCTCCTTGCCGCCGTGCCCGTTATCCGTGGTGATCTCGAGCTGGCCCAGCGGGTTGATGCTCTTCATCAGGTTCTCGTGGGCGCGATCGCCCCACAGGAGCTTGATGTACTTGGTGGCGGTCGCGAGCGTCGCCGGCGCCACCAGGTCCTTGAGCAGTTCTTCGAAGGACAGGCCCGCGAAGTCCTGGCGGCTGAACATGCGTGTCAGCGCCTCCGACCAGACGCTGCCGATACGGTAGTCCGCATCGAGTAGGAAAAAGCCCTCATGCACCGTCTTGAGAATGTCACGCGTCTGCTCCTGGGCCTCGCGCGCGGCGCGCTCATGGCTCGAGCGCGTGAGCCGGAAGTAGCCGGCCGCGGCCGCCAGCGCCAGCGCCGCGATCACACCGGCGAACAGCAGCGTGCGCAGGCGCGCCGCGGCGTCCGAGGAAGTGCGTTGCAGCGTCGCGGCGAGTGCCGCCAGCTGCGCCTGCAGCGGCCCGGCGCTGTCGTTTGCGAACAGCTGCGCACGCTTGACTTCGGC
>CATPBQ010000038.1 GCA_955652795.1 uncultured Steroidobacteraceae bacterium
CGCGTACGCGCATCGAGCGGGCCTGCGCGGCTCGCCTCCGCACCCAGATGCTGGAAGGCATCCCACAGCTCGGGGTGCTCGCGTGCCATCTGCAGTGCTGCCCCTGGCAGTTTTACGCGGGCCGCGTCGGAAGGTGCTTTCGGCTGTTTTTTGCGGGCCATGTGCTGCTCCAATACCGATCCAGGCAAGGCACTTCGATGTTGTCCTTGATTGGGTGGCGTTACAAGCCGAGGAGGAGCGGATGAGGGTGAGGAGTGCGCGGCGGATCGTTCGCGCGCCGCAGAGATGCGCGGCAGATCGCCGCGATCAGCGCGGCAGATGTCCCACGCACTCGAGGAAGGCCGCGACCTGGGCCGCGGTAAAGCGCGTGCTACTTAAGCCCTGCAGGTTCCACAGCCTTGAAATTTCCGCCTCGTCGCGACTCGGTGGCCGGCCACCACCGCCGGTACCCGCTGCGCAATTCGGGGTCTGCAGAATCATGTCGACGTTCCCGGCTCGTATCTTGACTCGCACGCAGGGCAGCTCGCCGGCGTGCGCGTGCGCATCGAACGCTCGTGCGATCCATCCGGCATCCGCAACGGCGAGCGGACGCTCAGCTTCCCCGATGCTGAGCGTGCTCATCCTCGGCTGCTGAGATGAGTCAATCCGCGCACCGCCGCCACTTTCCCTCCGAATCACTCATCCAGGGTCCCGCATCCTGGAGTTCGCCGTTCTCGCGGTAGCGATTCACCAGGAGCACGGGCGATCCGCGCTCGCGGGACAGGGGGAGCGACATCTCGGAGGTGAACAGGCAGGTCTCGTAGCTGTTGGCCCAACACCGCCAGACTCGTCCCTCTTGAGCGGCCTGGGCTATCAGGGTCTGCAGCTGGGAGGGCAGCGCGTCGGGGTCGCGAATCTGGTAACAGTCCTTCGGTAAGAGATTTGCGCGTGAGACAAGAGCCTCCAGCAGTTTCTCGATGTGGGAGGGCTGCTGGATGGTGCGCAACCGCCTCGTTTCCATGGCCGTGGCCTCCTTTGGTCCTCACACGGTAAGACAGCTGGGCGCGAGTCACGCGAGGGAGCTCCCCCCTTCGGCAACGTTCATCAGCGCCTAGCGCGGCGGTCCGTGACCCGTGCCGTCCTGACGTGCTTGCACGGTTCCCGGAATGGCTACGTGCGTTGCAATCTTGATCACCACGAGATCCGGTGTTGGGCCCTGCACCGCGTTGATTACGTAGAACAGCCGCACTTTGTTGTACCCCACGCCGCCCTGAGGCCCGAGATAGGGGATGACACCTTCGAGCCGCGCCGTCCGCGAATCCCCGAGGCTCACTGATGCGGCGTTAATAACCGTTCGATACGCTGCGCCTTGGGACGGATCCCACGGCGGAAGACCAGTGATTCCCGCGACAGGGATCGTACCCATCGGCGTGAAGTTGATACCTCGCCATCCGTCCGCGAGAAAGCCCGACGGGAAATCGATTGAATAGTGAGCCAGTTGCGGGTTGCCTTGAGCATCGCGCAGGTACCGCGGACGCAACGAAAATTCAGGCTGCTGGCCGAGCGGCGTCGTGAGAGTGTGGGTGGCGCCAGGTCCCCAACTGTCGTTTAGCGCAACCCTCTTGTTGATCCAGATGTTCACGGCGTCTCCTAGGGCCTTGTCGTCGTTACACCCTTCGCTGTCCCGGCGTTGCGGGTCGGTAGGCCTGGCCCGAGCGCGACCACCGACACCTGAAACGCAGCCCACAGCGCCGGATCCGCGGACCCGTCTCGCGACACGACCGATCGCATTGCCGCACCGAGTGCCGCGGGTGGGCTCATCGAGTCGTACAGCAGGCGTCGATAGAACTCTGTCATAAGACGAGCGCCAATCTCATCGGAAACCGGCCAAAGCGAGGCCACGACCGCCCGCGCACCCCGGGCGAGCGTCGTGGAACCGATGCCCACCAGCCCCTCGCTGAGAACCTCCTTGCCGAGGGCCGTGTCGCACGCGCTGAAGACCGCAACGTCCGCCGTCAGCCTCTGGAGCGACAGGTCTGCAACCCGCACGGCACCGTCGACCACCTCTCCGCTGGCATCGTAGGAGCCGAGAATCAACGCGGATAACTGGGGAACCTGCGCATCGACGATGCCGTGCGCCGCGATATGGATGAACCGGTATTTCGACCAGTCGAGAGACAGTAGCCGCTCGCGCGTGGCGTTCAGTCCAGTCAGTTGATCAACGTCCGCAGGCGAGAACTGCGCCGAAATCTGCGCTGCCTCCCGGGCGGTGAACGGAAGACGTCGATAGCCGCGACGGGCGGGATCCAGCGCACGCCGGGCTGAAGCTTGCGGCCTCGCCGCCACGTGTTGGACTGCCGTGAGCCTCGGATCGTCCGCCTCGTACACCGGATCGGCGACGAGCAGCAGACCGCGGCGGTCGTGCGGTTTAGCCCGCGCCCCATTCGTGTCGAGTACCCACGCGGCTGGAGTGAGGGCGATATCGTGCTGCATCGCAATAAACGAGTCTGGCATTCGCAATGCCGCGAACGGCACGTAGTCGAGGGCGCCATCCGGAATGACCACCCATTGCCGCACGCCCGACAGCCACGCCTCAATCGGCCGAATGATCAGCTCGTACAGAGCGCGAGCATCCTGGAGTCGACGCTCGACGGGCATATCGACGAGCCGCGTCAGCGAACGGTGGAACGCGGCCACCTTGTCTGCGATGGCCGCCGGCGGTGGCAAAAGCGTCCAGCGAATCTCAGTCGGGGATACCACCCACGCGTAGGCGGATTCGGACCCGAGCCAGTACGACACGAGTGCCGTATCGGCGGGAAGGGGCGGCAGACTCACGCGTTGTTCGCTGCCCACCCGGGCGGGCGCACCGCTGGGCAGCGTGCGGGTCGCGATGAGGGTGTTCACCGTGTCCACCGCGCGCCCGAGCTCGGCAATGTCACCCAGCAGATGCCGTGCGCGCGGGTCGTCGGAGCCCGAACGCTCAAGTCGAGCGTCGAGGGCAAATCGACGGGCGGAAAGCTCGCGATAGAGCTCCTCGCGACGGCGAAATTCCGATGCGAGCGCCCGTCGAACGGCAGGCGAGTATTTCTGGGCTGCGACGTCGGCGAAGGAATGCGCGCGGGATGCATCCGCGGTCGCGAACGCGGCCGCTGCGAGCGTCCTGGCCTCTTCTTCCCGACCCGCCGCCAATGCGTGATCGTATCGTTCCCGGAGCAATTCAAGTTTAAGGTCGTAGGCCGGTCGAAGCGGCGTTTGCAGCTGCGCGCGAAGCTCGGGATTCGCGCTCTGCAGGCGCACGGCGTCGGCTTGTCCCAGGGCCCGTTCGACGGCCGCGAGAGCCGCGTGAGGTTGCCCAAGCAGTCGGAGTGCTCGAGCCTGCTCGAGGTCCGCTTCAAACTCCTCCGTGATACTGCCCAGGATGTGCAAGCGCGATCGAGCCGCCGCGAGGTCCCCCAGGGCCTCGCGGGGCCGACCCATCTCGCGAAGCAGCACCGCGCGCTGCAGGAGCGCCTCTGGTTGAATGAGCGGATCGGCCTTAGCCCCTGTGGAGAGAACTTCATCGAGCTGCGCTTTCGCCTCCACGAGGTGGCCGGCGGCCGCGGTGTGGACCGCCAGTTGAATCCTGATGCGCTCGATCGCTGAGGGGGCGACCGCAAGGCCGAGCGCCTCGCGATCGGAGGCTATCGCATCGTCCACCCTCCCCTGTTCGGCGTCGATGGTCGCAAGCGCCCGCAGAGTGGCCATGCGTCCACGCCCGTCCAAGGCCACCGTGCGAATCGCAAGCGCCCGCTCGAGGAATTCGCGTGCGCGCTGCCGGTCGCCCAGCGCGTAATAGTTCACACCAATGCCATACAGACCGTAGGCTTCATCGCGCTGAGCCTGAACTTTCTCTGCGAAGGCAAGCGCGCGATCATAAAGATGCAGCGACTCGTCGAAGTGGCCGAGGGCGTAATCCACAAGCGCGGTGTTGGTAATCACCCCGATGTAAAGACTTGGATAGGGTTCCGGACCGATATCCGCGAGCGCGCGCTTGAACCAGCGCAGCGCTTGCGGCAGACGCCCGAGGCCCCATAGGCACAGCGCCCGGTTCTGCCACGCTTGCGCACGTCGCGGCGTCTCGTGGATGGATTCGAACAAGTGACTCGAGGTCGTAGAAGCCGTCACACATTCGGGGTAGCGACCCTCATAGAGATAAGTCAACGCAATGTTCGTGAGTTGCAACCCGGCGTCATACCGTTCGCCCCGCTGCATGTGGAAGCGACTTAAGCGTTGCAGCTCGGTGCGTGCCTGAGTGAGGAGCTCGGTCGAACGCACGCCATACCCTGGCACAGCTCGTCCATCCGGGGCGGCCGATCCGATCTCGATCCACGCCGCGGCGAGGAGTGCACGGGCGCGCGCCCGTCGGTACGGATCGTCGTGACCGAGCAATTCGGCAGCCGCTTTGGCCCACTCGGCCGTTTTCGCCCAGTCCTGGAGGTCAAAGTACTCGACTCCTGCCAGGGCGAGCGCCGTCTGGCCGCGAAGTGCACGGTCCGCAGGCGCCGTGAGTGCACGCTCGGCGGACAGATATTCTTCCGTTGCCCGTACGAACGCCTCGCGAGCGCT
This sequence comes from uncultured Steroidobacteraceae bacterium, assembly GCA_955652795.1. Lineage (GTDB taxonomy): Bacteria > Pseudomonadota > Gammaproteobacteria > Steroidobacterales > Steroidobacteraceae > 13-2-20CM-66-19. The sequence continues at coordinate 4,585 of CATPBQ010000038.1, forward strand.
CGCGGTCCCGGGAGTCGAGCGGCCTCTCGCAATCTCCTCTCCCGCGGCATAGTTGGCATCGGCCTCGGCGAGGCTCTGCACGATCGCAGTGCAATCAGGCCGTCTCTGAAGAGCCGCAAGGTCGAAGGCGCGAACGGTTGCCGTCCCGACGACGTCTGAGTGCTCCTTACCGGTCACCCGGACGGCGAGGGAGGCCCGCTCCGTCGCCGTCACCACGGCACGACGGGTTCCCGTGCGTCGCTCCGGGTGGTCGGCTCGGACCATCACCTCGTTCATCGGGTCGAGAATCTCGACACGCGCGTCGTTGTTGCGCTCCTCGACCTCGATCAGGTAGGCGTGGCCCGGCACGACGGCAAAATCTGCTGCGGCGCGCTCGGTTCCGAGGGTCTTCAGAGGGCCTACGTTCACCGCGGGAGCTCCGAGAGCACGGCTGCACGAGATATTCTCCGCGCTGCCTGGCACGGCCCACGCCGCCAGAACAATCGCGACAAAAAGATGGCGACCGGCCGGGTGACGGTTCAATCCCCGGCTTATACTCGGCTCATGATTGGTGTTGACGACCAAGCAGCACCCGCAGCGATGCTTCCCGCGAAATCGGACGTCCCCGCGCCGGTAGCGGACCCGGTTTCCCACCTGACGGCAGTCTATCGCGACTATCCCGGCCTACGCGCGCTGATCTTGCGGCGCGTTCGCGATCCGGAGCTGGCCGCGGACATTCTTCAGGACGCCGCGGTCACGACGCTGGAGAAACTGCGCAGCGGAGAAATCGCCCACCCGGAGAACATGGGCGGGTATCTGTACCGCGTGGCACTGAATCACCTGCGCAATCACCGCAGGAAGGACCGAACGGCAGTCTCGAGCGCCGATGCCCTGGATGAACTTCAGGGTACCGAGGACGATCCCGAATGGGAGCGGGTCGGGCGACCCCAATGGGCCGAGGCGGCGCGGCAGATGCTCGATAAGATGCCGGCTGAGCGGGACCGGGAAATCCTGGTCCGATTCTATCTCAATGACGAAGACAAGGAACAGATCTGTCGCGACCTGCGGTTATCGGAGGAGCACTTCAATCGCGTGATCTTTCGCGCCCGGAATCGCTTCAGAGAGCTCCTGGAACACCGCGGCTTCTGGAAAGCCGATCTGCTGACGCTGGTGGCGATTGGACTGATCGTGGGTCATGCGGGTGAAGCCATGGACACGCGGAATTCAGCGACGGCTCCCGCCACTCTTTCTATCCAGGCAGATGTGAAGTGATAGACGCCGGCCGCGATCTGGAACGGATGCGAGACTACATTGTGGGAGGACTGTCCGACGATGAGCACCGGGCGTTTGAAGATCGCCTGGCGCGTGATCCCGGGCTCGTGCGTGAGCTCGAGCAGTCGTTGCGGCTGAGTGAAGGACTGCATCAATTACGGGCGCAGGGGTATTTTGACAAGGCCGCATCCCGAGCCAGAGGCGCTCGGATCTGGCTACCCCTCCTCGCAGCGGCCGCGGTCGCCGGACTTGCACTATTCCTGTGGCTGCCACCGCGTACAGGACCCTCATCGGTTCTGACAGCGTCCCTGGAGTCGCGCACCGCGGGTGTTGCGCCGTCGGTCGCGGCGCACTTCACGTTTGTCGCAGTGCGTGAAAGTTCGACACCCGACCTGGCCCTGCCTTCCAGCGGCGTGATCGAGTTTCGCGCGGCGCCGGCCACGCACATGAGCGCTTCCCGGTACCGGATGACGCTTGTTCAACAAGATGAGGGAGGCTCTTCGAAGCCCGTCGGCGCCGTCGCGGGTCTTGCTTTGAGCGCCGACGGGTATGTCCACGGCTATGCCGACGCCTCCCGCCTGGGGCCCGGTAGTTACGTGCTTCGCATCGAGATTGACGCTGAAACCCCGGGCAGGGCGGAAGTCTTCCCGTTCAATCTCCGCGCCCGCGGAGCTCGCCCCACACCGTGATGCGCGATCCAGACTCCGAGGGGCATCGCTAACGTCCCGCGCGGAACTCCCCGCTTCGAAACTCGCGTTCGAGCTCAACGGCCAGGATGCCGGGAATCGCTCGCAGTTTCGGTAGATCGTGGAACTCGACCGACCCTGTCAGTACGCCGACGTCCGCCAGCGTTGAAGTGTGCTCGAGGCCGAGCGCACGACATGCGGCGGCGACCTCGTAGATGCGCCCGCGTGCGTCCTCCGCGACCGCGACCGCGATGTTGACCCGGCTCACCGGATACCTCCATCGCGCAGGTCATAGCTTGGAACGGAGCGTGCCATCTGACGAAACTCTATTGCGGCGCCTGTACGAGCCCTGCCCCCACGTCGCGCGCCGGAGCCATCAACGCCAGGAACGATTGGAGAACAAGGGTCTGGAGTGCGGCACCGCGTGCAGTGGGATTCGCTTCGGCGAGCAGCGCTGCGATTCCCGCGGCGTAGGGCGCCGCCATGCTCGTTCCGCTTGCGGTTTGATACAGAGTGGGACGAGGCGCAGCCGAGAAGATCGCGATACCCGGTGCTGCGAGGTTGACTTCCCCACCGTTGGGATTGAGGCCTCCATTTGAGAATGGCGCCACAGCGAAGCTCTGGTCCACCGCACCGATTGCCAATATCGAAGGGCAATTTGCCGGATGCTCAACAGGGGCAATCGTGTCCGGTCGCTGGCTTTCGTTGCCCGAGGGCGCGATCAAGAGACTTCCCGCCGCAAGCGCTCGCGCCGCAACCTGTTCGTATACGTGTGGGTACGAGTCGCCGACGGCCACCGGAGAGCCGAGCGACATCGAGATGACGGCACAGTTGTTGCGGACTGCCCAGTCGATGCCCGCGAGGATGTTACCGTCCGTCCCGCCGGCATGGTCATCGAGAACCTTCGCAATGTAGAGCTCGGCGGCAAAAGCAATGCCGTACCGGGGCGGCTGGCTGGGTTGCTGCGGACCGCACGCAACTCCCGCGCAGAACGTTCCATGACCGTTACCGTCATCAACCGGCAGTCCTGTGACGAATGCCTGCGATACGATCGTCCGGCCGGCAAAGTCGGGATGCTGAAGGTCAAGTCCGGTATCGAGCATCGCGACCCGGATTCCGCGACCGGCGTAGCGCGATGAGACGATTCGAGTCGCCTGCAGCCCCCAGGTTGCGAGCGTCGTGTCCGCCAGCGGCGCACTCGTTACGGTGGGACCCTCCGCGAGTCCACTGGCGCGGACGTACCGTTCGGGTTCGACCCGGAGCGTCTGCGCGTCGGTGCGATGGGCAAGTGCCCGCGCCTGATCCGGATCGCCGTGCAAAAGCGCGGCACCGAGGCGCTCGAATAGCATCCCCTCCCCCGGCGCCGGTTGAGTCTGCCGGACAGACCCATCGAAGTCCGACGACAGGCCCATCCGAAGGCCCGTGGCGTTGCGAAGGATCTCGGCACCGGCGCGGCCGGTGCCTTCCCTGAGGAGCACGAGCTGCCGACCCGTGTGCCCGGAGCCCGCGGGATCAGCCGGCAGACCGGTCCGCGCACGGTTCATGGGCGGCGCCGCCGCCGTGTGTGCGTGTCACGAACCTTGTTGTGCGCCATCCTTAGCCCCCGCTGGCTCCGACCCGCGTGTCGGTCTCTTGCTACCTGTTCCCGATAGCTGGCGCGTCTCAGGCGGCGGATCGATTTCTGTTTGCGAAAACGGGGTGAGATTCGACGCACTGCCGGAACAGATACGAAGTGCGGCGGTTGCTATTCAAGGAAGCCTCACCCGGCGTTGTTTGTCGACGGATCACGTACTAACACCGCCACCGCCGCGACTTTTCGGCTGAGGGTTATCGCCATGGATCAGCGTCGCCACCAACGCGACCGTGGCGGCGAGCGACAACCAGGCGCCGGGCATGGCGCGGTTGCCGGTTGCATGGATCAGGAACGTGACTATGGCGGGTGTCGAGCCCCCTAAGGTGGTGGCGAGGCTGTAGGCCAGCGAAAATCCGGCCGTGCGGACGGCAACCGGCACGATCTCGGTCAGATAGACGACCATGGCGCCGTTATAGCCGGCGAACAGGAACGAGAGCCAGAGCTCGACGATGAGCAGTTTGCTGAAACTGGGCGCCTGCACCAGCCACGCCATCGCCGGATAGGCGGTCAGCACCGCCGTGCTCGCGAAGGCGATCAGCACCGGGCGGCGTCCGATCCGATCCGACAGCGAGCCCATAACGGGCAGCCAGAACAGATTCGACAACCCCACGCACAGGGTGACCAGGAGCGCATCGCTCTGCGAGAGCATGAGAATTTCTTTGCCGAACGTCGGCGTGTACGCCGTGATGGTGTAGAACGAAACGCTGGTCATCAGCACCATCGCCACGCCCCTCACGATGATCCGCGAGTGAGCCAGCAGGCCCACGTACACCTCCGAGGGCGTCGGATGATGGCTGCGGGACGCGAATTCCTCGGTTTCCTCGAGGGTTCGCCGGATCATGAAGATGAACGGGATGATCATGCAGCCGACGAGCAGCGGGATGCGCCACCCCCATGCGCGCAGCTCCTCCGGAGCCAGCAGATTCGACAGGGCGTAGCCGAGTATGCCGGAGAAGACGACGGCGACTTGTTGGCTGCCCGACTGCCAGGACACATAAAAGCCCTTGTGTCCGGGGGTGGCGATCTCCGCCAGATATACCGACACGCCGCCCAGCTCGACCCCGGCCGAGAAGCCCTGGCACAAGCGGCCCAGGACCACCACGACGGGCGCGAACAATCCGATCGTTTCGTATCCCGGCACCAGCGCGATCGTCAGAGTGCCGACCGACATCAGGGCCAGCGTCACCAGCAGCCCCCTGCGCCGGCCGATGTGGTCGATGTAGGCGCCGAGAAACAGGGCTCCCAGGGGCCTGACCATGAAACCAACCGCGAATGTCGCCAGGGAAAACATCAACGACGCATAGGCGCTCTCCGCGGGAAAGTAGGCGCGGCCGATCGCCGCGCTGAAATAGCCGAAAATCATGAAGTCGTACATTTCCAGGAAGTTGCCGCTGGCAACGCGGAACACGGTTCTGATTTTTTTTCTGCGCTCGGCTGGCGCCAGCATCTTGCATTCCCCCTGGGCGACGCACCGCGTCCGGCCGAACGACCGCCGGCGCGGCTCTCGCGGGGCGAGCTTAGCGAGTGTGAGCACACCTAGCGACTGTTCACCCCCATAAATACGCCCAAGAATGCCCGCGTCGTTTAGCTTGGCTTCAGGTTGACGGAGTACTTTCGCGTCACTAGATCTAGACAGTACGCTTTGGGCGCGATCATGGGGGAGTGGTGATGCCAAACATTGTGGCCGGGGCGGCACGTGCCGAGTTAGCACGCCTTCTAGTCATCGTCGCGAAGCGCTGCCGATTCGCGCTTCCCGGTGCGGTTGTCGCGGCTGTGCTCGGGGTCTGCAGCCCGCACGTCGTTTACGGCGCCGAGGCCGAAGAGCCCGTGGTCGAGGTCGTCGTCACCGGGTCGCGGCTGGCGTCGGCGAACATCTCAAGTCCCAGTCCGGTCGTGGTGCTCGACAGCGAAGAGCTGCTGCACCAGGGCACGCCTCGGGCGGAAGATTTTCTCAACAGCCTTCCGCAGGTCAACTCGGGGCTGACACTCGGCGCCAACGGCGCCTCGGTGGCACCGCTGACCGGCACGGCGACCGTTGATCTGCGCGGCATCGGCGCTTTCCGCACGCTGGTCCTGATCAATGGCAGGCGGACATCGCCCGGCGATCCGACCAATCCGGCGGCCGACCTGAATACGGTGCCGAGTGCGCTGGTCAAGCGCGTCGAAGTGCTGACCGGCGGCGCATCCGCCATTTACGGATCGGATGCCGTATCGGGCGTGGTCAATTTTATCCTCGATACCAGCTTCACGGGATTCAAGCTCGACGCCGAAGGCGCCATCAACCGCGGCAGCAACGATCATCGTGATCTGCAGGCCATCCAGCGGGCAAGCGGGGTGACGCCCCCGACCGGCACGGTCTACGACGGCGCGTCGGCGGACGTGTCGGCGGTGTTCGGTAAGGACCTGTTCGGCGGCAGCGCTCACCTGACCGCCTACGCAGGTTATCGGCACACCCATGCCGTGGCGGGGTCGAGTCGCGACATCAGCGCCTGCACCCTTACGGAAACCGGCACTTCGTTCCAGTGCCTCCTCGATGGAACGACGGCGGCGGGGCAGTTCGTACCCGGCAGCGGAAACCTGCTCACGCTCGACACGGTGAAGGGCCACGCTTTCCGGCCACTGTCCGCCCCCGCCGACCTGTTCAATCCGGCGCCGTACCAGGATCTGCAGCGGCCCGACACCCGCTACAACGCGGGCGTGTTCGCGAGCTACAAATTCAACGATGCGGCGAATCTCTACATGGAAGCGCAGTACATGGATGACCGGACCACCGTGGCCTATGAGCCCGCGGGAACGACTCCGACCAACTCGGCGCTGAACGTCTTCGGCATCAATTGCAACAACCCGCTGCTTTCCGCGAGCGAAGTCAACGATCTTTGCGCCGGTCTCGGACCGCTCGACACCGCCCAGGTCGGCATCGGCCGGCGCAACGTCGAAGGGGGACAGCGCTCCGACGAGTTTCACCACCGCTCCTACCGTCTCGTGCTCGGACTGAAAGGCGCCATCAGCGATCCCTGGTCGTACGATGCCAGCGTGCTCTATGGGCGGGTCAACGGGCGCGAGACCTTGTCGAACGACTTCTCGCTCTCGCGTCTCACCAATGCGCTCGACGTGGTGAATGTGAACGGTGTGCCGGCCTGTCAGTCGGTGGTCAACGGCAGCGACCCGGCGTGCGTACCGTACAACATCTTCGCCGTGGGCGGCGTGACGCCGGCTGCGCTCAGGTACATCACCGAAGGCGGCATGCAGTCAGGCTACGCGCAGCGCACCATCGCTACCGGCCAGGTGACCGGCGATCTGACCCGCTACGGGATGGTGAGCCCGCTCGCGCACAGCGGAATCGGCATCGCGGCCGGAGCCGAGTATCGGGTCGAATCGGTTCGGTACAACCCCGACACCGCCTATTCGACGGGTGACCTTCTGGTCACGGGTGCCGCGCATCCCACGGTCGGCACATTTCGGGTCGCTGAGATCTTCACGGAGCTCAAGATTCCGCTCATCGAGGAGCGGCCGTTGGCAAAGCAGTTGATCCTGAACGGCAGCGACCGCTACGCGCACTACTCCCCGCAGGGCAACGTGAACGCCTTTGGCCTCGGGCTGGAATGGGCGCCGGTCGAACCCGTGCGGCTGCGGGGCAGCCTGAACCGCGCCGTGCGCGCCCCGAATGCGTACGAGTTGTTTACCTCGCAGATACTCGGTCAGATCACCATCACCGACCCGTGTGCCGGCGTGCCCAGCGCATCGGCGGCGCAGTGCGCACTCACCGGCGTGAGCCCCGCACAGTACGGCAACATCGCTGCGCAATCGGCGGTCAACGTGCTGACGGGCGGAAATCCTCATCTCAGGCCGGAAACGGCCAATACGGTCACGGTGGGCCTGGTGCTCACACCCCTCAGCAACATCCTCTTCAGCGCCGACTACTGGCGGATCAAGGTCAAGCAGTTCATCGGCAACGTGCCGGGCACGTTCGCGCTCAACACCTGCCTCAATACCGGCGATCCGTTTTACTGTAGCCTGATCCAGCGCGACGCCAACGGCTCGCTGTCCACGGGCAACGGCACGAGCGCCGGGCGCCTCGTCTCAACGCGCTTCAATACCGGCTCCTACGGCACCAGCGGGGTCGATTTCGAGGCGCGTTACGTTCAGAGTCTCCAATCGATCGCGCCTCAGGTCGGGAACCTCGCGTTCAGCTTCACCGGCAGCCTCGCCCTCGACAATCCGATCAACGTGACGCCCGGCGTTTCGGAAATCGACTGCACGGACCTCTACGGCCCGAATTGTTCGGGTGCCGGCCCCACCTCGCCCGTGCCGCGCTGGCGCCACCGGCTGCGGATGACCTGGGAG
>CATPBQ010000039.1 GCA_955652795.1 uncultured Steroidobacteraceae bacterium
CTGCAGGATGGCAGCCTCGCACGCCTGATCCGCGAGGACGGCATCGCCGGGCTGAGCTCGAACCCGGCGATATTCGCCAACTCCATGATGACGGACCCGCAATACCGGCAGCCCATCGCGCAGCTTCTGCCCAGGGTGTCATCCAGCATTGCGCTGTACGAGGAACTCGCCATCGAGGATCTGCGCGACGCCGCGGCGCTCCTGCGCCCGCTCTACGATGAAACCTCCGGGGGCGACGGCTTCGTGAGCATGGAGGTGTCGCCGCACCTCGCCTACGACCGCGCCGGGAGTCTGGCCGAGGCGCAACGGTTGTGGCAGCGTCTGCGACTCCCCAACGCGCTCATCAAGATCCCGGGCACCGAAGCCGGGCTGCCCGTGATCCGCGATCTCATCGCTGCGGGCATCAACGTTAACGTGACGCTGCTGTTCTCGCCCGAGCGTTATCGCGCCGTCGCGCGTGCCTACATGGAGGGCTTGAGCGCGCGCGCCGCGGCCGGCCAGCCCCTCGGCCGCCTCGCCTCCGTCGCGAGCTTCTTCCTGAGCCGCATCGACACCGCCGTGGACAAGCTGCTGGATGACCTCGCGGCGCGCGGCCAGCCCGCAGCGCGCACCCTGCGCGGCAAGGCGGCGATCGCCAGCGCCTGTCGGGCGTATGAAATTTACGAGCAGATGATCGCCACCCCGCAGTGGCAGGAGTTGGCGGCGCGCGGTGCGCGGCCTCAGCGGCTGCTGTGGGCGTCCACCTCGACCAAGGATCCGAGCTACAGCCCGATCAAGTATGTCGAGGAGCTGGTAGTGCCCGACACGGTCAACACCATGCCGCTCGAGACACTCAACGCCTATCGGCGCCTGGGCAGGCCGGAGCTGCGTCTTGAGCGCCACATTGCCGAAGGCTGCGATGCGCGCGAGGGACTGGAGCGGCTCGATGTCGATCTGGAGGCCGTCGCGGCGCAACTTGAGCGCGAAGGCGTGACGAAGTTCATCGAGCCTTTCGACAAGCTGCAACAATGGCTCGAGGAGCGACGCCGCGACCGGCGAGCGTCCTGAGGCTGCTTTCCCGGGGGATCGAAGTGGATGCCAATGCGGTACGGGACCGACTGCTCAAGCGCCGCGAAGAGCTGCGCCAGCGTGCCAGCGAGGCGAGCGCCGATCTGCGTCACGAGGCGGACCCGCTGTCTGCCGACTTCGCCGAGCAGGTGACACAGCGCGAGAACGATGACGTGCTCGGGGCCATCTCGCACTCGGCCCAGGAAGAGTTGCAGCAGGTCGAGGCGGCGCTGCGGCGCCTCGCCTCCGGCCGCTACAGCACCTGCGCGGTGTGCGGGGAGGACATCGAGCCGGAGCGACTGGACGCCGTGCCCTATACCGATCGGTGTCGCTCCTGCGCGGAAGGCGGCCGTGCCGCGCGCGGCCGCGGTGCCCGCAACTGAAGCGGTACGCGCACGTCAAGGCTCGCGCGATGAGCTCATGAACGCGACGAGCGCCTCAGGGGTCATCACCATCACGACCGACTTCGGCCATCAGGGGCCGTTCGTCGGCGTCATGAAGGGTTGCATACTCACGCGCTTCCCGGGTGCGCGCATCGTCGATCTCACGCATGAGATCCTGGTGCACTGGCCTGCGGAAGCGGGCTTCTGGCTGGCGCACGCCTTCGGCTACTTCCCGCCCGCAACCGTGCACGTTGCCGTGGTCGATCCGGGCGTCGGCACCGCGCGCAATATTCTCGCCGTGCACGCTGGCGGGCACTATTTCCTGGCGCCCGACAACGGCCTGCTGGCCCCCATCGTCAACCGCGCGCGCGACGCGCTGATCGTGCGCCTCGGGAGCGCACAGCTTGCGCAGCTCGGAGTGCATCGTCCGAGCGCCACCTTCCACGGCCGGGATATTTTCGCGCCGGTCGCCGCCGAGCTGGCCGTCGGGCGCTGCCAGCTGCAGGACCTCGGCGAGACGGTCAGCACACTGGTTCCGGCGTGGGTGGAGGACCCGACGGTCGAGCCTCGCAGCGTCACCGGCGTCGTCATCAGCATCGACCACTTCGGTAACCTCATCACCAATATCGACGCGGCGCTGATCGAGCGCTTCCGGCTGCCGCTGGTACACGCCGGGAATCACGGTTTCCCACTGCTGCGCACTTACGGCGACACCCGACCCGGGGAATATCTCGCGCTGGTGAACTCGTTCGGGGTGGTCGAGATCGCTCGCGCCGAGCACAGCGCCGCGGAGGGTCTGGGTCTGAGCCGGGGCGCCCCGGTGGTGGTTCGCGACCGGACGGATCAGCCCTGAAGCCTCCCCGGGGGCAGGGCCGAACCGGGCGCCCCGGGGGTGAGGCGGCGGCCCGCACCGCCGCCTTGAAAGCGGCTTGGTGGCCAAAAGTTGATCGGCGGCGTGAATCGGCTATAGTTCGCAGCCTTGTTCCGTGCCGTCAAGGCACCTTAGCTGTTGAATTAATTCGGGATTTACGCCGCCAGATGTCGGAACGAGACAACGAGACTTTCGATCTCGACGATGAATTCCTGAGCAGTCCCCCCGAGGACGGCACCGATTACGACCGGCTGCTCGACCGGGTGGACAAGCGCGTCCGCAACCAGGGCAAGCGCGGCAAGGCCGCGTGGAGCCGCCTCGAGGAAGTGCTGGCGGACAAGAAGCTCGAGAAAGATCTCAAGGACTTCGACGACGAGCTTTAGTGCCAGCCGGCACCCGGCCCGCTCCAATCTGAAGCACAGGCTGTAGAAGTGACCCGCACGCCCTCGGCGTGGATCGTCCTGAAGTTCGGCGGAACGAGCGTCTCCACGTTAGCCAACTGGACGAACATCGCGCGTGTCGCGGCCGAGCGCTGCGCCGGCGGCGCGCGCGTACTCATCGTGCATTCGGCCCTTACCGGCATTACCGACCGCCTCGAGCGACTTCTGGATGCCGCCATCGGCCAGGCGCAGGAGGAGGAGTTGCGCGCCATCGAGGAGCGCCACCGGCGCCTGGCGGCAGAGCTGGGCGTCACCCTGGGGGACGACGTCGAGCGCCACCTCGCCGAACTGCGCGAGATCGCCGCCGGGGTCGCGCTGGTGGGTGAAGTGAGCGACCGCACGCGCGCGCGCGTCATGGCCACCGGTGAGCTGATGGCGACGCAAATTGGCGCGCGCTTCCTGCGCGCGCGCGGGCTCGAGGTGGCATGGGCCGATGCGCGCACCATGCTGCGTGCCGAGCAGCGGGACAGCGCTACGCCCAAGGCGAGCGTGCTCTCGGCGGTGTGCGGTTTCGCGCCCGATGCGGCGCTGGAGGAGCAGCTGCAGGCACTTGCGCCGGTGGTGGTTACCCAGGGATTCATCGCCGGCGATTACGACGGCAACACCGTGCTGCTGGGGCGCGGCGGCTCGGATACCTCGGCGGCCTACTTTGCCGCCAAGCTGCGCGCCCAACGGCTGGAGATCTGGACCGACGTCCCGGGCATGTTCAGCGCCAACCCGCACGCCACGCCCACCGCGCGCCTGCTGCGCGCGCTGCATTACGACGAGGCCCAGGAAATCGCCACCAGCGGCGCCAAGGTCCTGCACCCGCGCTGCATCCTGCCGGCGCGCCAATACGGCATTCCGCTGCATATCTATGCGACTCAGGCGCCGGATCTGGAAGGCACGGTGCTCAGTGCCGAAAGCGAAGGCGGCGCACAGGTGAAGGCCATCTGCACCAGAAAGGGCATCACGCTCATTTCGCTGGAGAGCCCCGGCATGTGGCACCAGGTGGGATTCCTGGCGGATGCCTTCCAGGTGTTCAAGCAGCACGGTATGTCGGTCGACCTGGTGTCGACCTCCGAGACCAACGTCACGGTGTCGTTGGACCCGGCGGCCAACTCACTCGACAACACGCGGCTCGCCGAGCTGGTCGCCGACCTGTCACACCTGTGCCGCGCGCAGGTGATCGGACCGTGCGCCTCGGTGAGTCTCGTGGGGCGCAACATCCGCGCGATCCTGCACCAGCTGGGAGGCGCGTTCGAATTCTTCGAGGAGCAGAAGATCCACCTGGTGAGCCAGGCGGCCAACGATCTGAATTTCACTTTTGTGGTCGACGAGGACCAGGGCGACCGTCTGGTCCAGCAACTCCACGAACTGCTCATCCGCCCGGTGCCGGGGGACAAGGTGCTGGGTCCGACCTGGCAGCAGCTGTTCTCGCAGCCGCAGGACTCGGCAAGCGGCACCGCGCCGTGGTGGCGCTCCAAGCGCACGCAGCTGCTCGTCGCCCTCGGGGAGCATGACGCGGCCTTCGTGTATGACCTGCAGGCGGTGCGCGAGGCCGCGCGAGCGTTGCGCAGACTCGCAGCACTCGCGCGGGTGCACTACTCCATGAAGGCCAATCCGCACCCGCAGGTGCTACGCACGCTGCGCACCGAGGGCATCGAGTTCGAATGTGTGTCACGCGGCGAAGTCGAACGGGCACTGCAGCTGTTTCCCGATCTCGACCCGCAGCGCATTCTGTATACGCCGAACTTCGCGCCACGCGCCGAGTACGCCTGGGCGCTCACCGCGGGGGTGCGCGTCACGGTCGACAACACCTACGTGCTGGCAGCATGGCCACAGCTGTTCCGCAATCACGACATCTTCGTGCGTGTCGACACCGGCGTCGGTCGCGGCCACCACACGCACGTGCGTACCGCCGGGACGCGCTCCAAATTCGGTGTGCCGATCGCGGAAGTGCGGGAGTTTGCGCGCCTCGCGCACAACGCCGGCGTGCGCATCGTGGGCCTGCAGGCGCACGTGGGGAGCGGTGTATTCGACGTGACCAGCTGGGAGCACACGGCGCGCCTGCTGGCTTCGGCCGCGCAGGGCTTTGCGGATCTGCGCGTAATCGACGTCGGTGGCGGCCTGGGAGTGCCCGAGCGTCCCGATCAGGCGGGCGTCGATCTCGCCAAGCTCGACACGCTGCTGCTGGCGGTGCGCGCCGAGCATCCGCAGCTGGAGGTGTGGCTCGAACCCGGACGCTACCTGGTGGCGGCGGCCGGGGTGCTGCTCGCGCGCGTGACGCAACTGAAGGCGAAGGGCGGAGTGCGCTTCGTCGGCGTGACGACCGGCATGAACTCCCTCATCCGTCCGGCGCTCTATGGGGCATACCACGAAATCGCCAACCTCACCCGCGCGGATGAACCTGCCACCGAGCTCGTCAACATCGTCGGACCCATCTGCGAGAGCGCGGACGTCCTCGGGCACGATCGCCTGCTGCCGGTGACCCATGAAGGGGACGTGCTGGTCATCGCCAACGCCGGGGCCTACGGGCACGCAATGAGCTCGCATTACAACCTGCGCACCCCGGCCGCGGAGCTGTTCATCTGAGGCGCGTTCTGCTGCTCGCTCTGGGGGTCGCCGCGCTCGCCGGCGCCCTCTATGTTCTGTATCTGGATCGTCTGGTGACCCGGCAATTCGAAGGCCGCCGCTGGACGCTGCCAGCGCAGGTGTTCGCGGCGCCGCTCGAGCTGTACACGGGACTGGCGCTGTCGCCGACACAGCTGGAGCAGGAGCTGCAACGCCTGCATTACCGGCGCGCCGACCAGCTCGATCGTCCCGGCACCTACCGCCTGCAGGGCGGGCGCATCGACGTCGCGCTGCGGCCGGCGCGCTTTGCGGACGAGACGCGCAACGCGGCGCTGCTGAGCATGGTCGCCGGTCCCCAGGGGCTTGAGAGCCTGCGCGACAGCGCCGGCCGTGACGTGCCGGTGCTGCGGCTCGAACCGCTGCTCATCGGCAGCATTTTTCCGATCCACGGCGAGGATCGCATTATCGTCACACCGCAGCAGGTGCCCTCGCTCCTGCCCGCCGCGCTCAAGGCGGTCGAGGACCGCAAGTTCGACAGCCATCACGGCGTCGACCCGGTCGGGATGCTGCGCGCGCTGTGGGTCGACGTGCGTGCCGGTCAGATCGAGCAGGGCGGCAGCACGCTCACCCAGCAGCTGGTGCGCAGCTACTTCCTCAATTCGCGGCAGACGCTGTCGCGCAAGCTGCGTGAGGCGATCATGGCGATGGCGCTGGATGCGCACTTCACCAAGGCCGATCTCATGAATGCGTACATCAACGAGATCTTCCTCGGTCAGGACGGCGACCGCGCGATTCACGGCTTTGGCCTCGCCAGCCAGTTCTATTTCGGCAAGCCGCTCGCGGA
>CATPBQ010000040.1 GCA_955652795.1 uncultured Steroidobacteraceae bacterium
ATTCACAAGGCGCGCGAGCACAACCTCAAGAACATCGACGTCGAGATCCCGCGCGATCGCTTCACGGTGATCACCGGCGTGTCGGGCTCGGGCAAGTCGACTCTCGCCTTCGACATTCTTTTCAACGAGGGCCAGCGCCGCTACCTGGAATCGCTCAACGCCTATGCGCGCCAGTTCGTGCAGCCGGCCGCGCGGCCCGACGTGGACGCGATCTTCGGCATTCCGCCCACGGTTGCGATCGAGCAGCGCACCAGCCGCGGCGGCCGCAAGAGCACCGTGGCGACGCTCACCGAGATCTATCACTTCCTGCGGCTGCTGTACGTGAAGCTCGGCACGCAGTACTGCCCGGACTGCAACCTCGCGATCGAGCCGCAGAGCGCGGCCTCGATCGGCGCGCGCCTGTTACGCGATTACCGCGGCAAGCGCATCGCGCTGCTGGCGCCGCTCATCGTGGCGCGCAAGGGCTACTACACCGATCTGGCGAAGTGGGCGGCCAAGAAGCGCTTCAGGACGCTGCGTGTCGATGGCGAGGCGCTGCCGACGGCGCCGTGGCCGCGCCTGTCGCGCTTCCGCGAACACACCATCGAGTTGCCGGTTGCTGAAATCGACGTCGGCGTCAAGTCCGAGGCCGCCCTGCGCGCGGGGCTCGCCCGCGCGCTCGATTTCGGCAAGGGGCTGGTGCATGTACTGGGACCGCAGTCGGCTCGGGTGACGGTGTTCTCCACCAAGCGCGCCTGCCCCTCCTGCGGCCGCAGTTTCGCCGAGCTCGATCCGCGCCTGTTCTCCTTCAATTCCAGACATGGCTGGTGCGAGAGCTGTTATGGGACCGGTGTCGAGATGCCGGGCTTCGACGAGCAGCAAAGCGGCGAGGAACTGTGGTGGAACGAGTGGTACGCGCGCGAGCCGCAGCCCTGCGGCACGTGCCACGGGCAGCGGCTGAACCCCACGGCGCTCAACGTGCGCTTCCGCGAGCGCTCGATCGCCGCGCTGGCGGGTGAATCGGTCAGCGCCAGCGGAGAATTCTTCGCCAGGCTCAGGCTCGGCACGCGTGAGGGGCAGATCGCGCGCGACCTGCTGGCGGAAATCCGCGCGCGCCTGAAGTTCCTCGAGCGTGTCGGTCTGGGGTACCTGCAGCTCGATCGCGGCGCACCGACCCTCTCGGGGGGCGAAGCGCAGCGCATCCGCCTGGCCGCGCAGCTGGGCTCGAACCTGCAGGGCGTGTGCTACGTGCTCGATGAGCCCACCATCGGGCTGCATCCGCGCGACAACCAGATCCTGCTCGCATCCCTTGCCGAGCTCGCCGGGCACCGCAACACGCTGGTGGTCGTGGAGCACGACGAGGAGACCATCCGCCGGGCGGATCACGTGCTGGATCTGGGGCCGCAGGCCGGCGTGCGCGGCGGGGAGCTGGTCGGTGCCGGGACGGTGCAGGACCTCATGCGTAACCCGCGTTCGATCACCGGCCGCTTCCTGCGCGAGCCGCTGCTGCATCCGGCGCGGCCGCACCGTGCGGTGCATGCCGCCACACCCCTGCTCACGCTCGAGCGCGTGGCGCTGCACAACATCCGCGGGAGCGACGTGCGCATTCCGCTCGGGCGCCTGGTCGTGATCACCGGCGTGTCCGGTTCGGGCAAATCGACCGTGGCGCGCGACGTGTTGTATGCGAACCTGAAGCGGCTGCTCGCGCAGAACGCTCCGGGGGGCCGCCGCCACAAGCGCGCCGCCGGCGTGAAGCTCATCGGCTGCGCGGCGGTGCAGGGCCTGGAGCTCATCGATCGCGTGCTGGAAGTGGACCAGACCCCGATCGGCAAGACCCCGCGGTCCTGTCCTGCGACCTACATCGGCTTCTGGGATGAGATTCGGCGCATCTACGCCGGCACCACCGAGGCGCGCATACGCGGCTACAGCGCCAGCCGCTTCTCATTCAACACCGCCGGCGGCCGCTGCGAAGCGTGCGAAGGCCAGGGCATGAAGACCATCGAGATGAGTTTCCTGCCCGACGTCAAGGTGCTGTGCGATGTCTGTGGCGGGCGGCGCTTCAATTCCGAGACGCTCGCCGTGTCATGGCGGGAGGCCAGCATCGGCGATGTACTGGCGATGAACGTCGACGATGCGGTCGGGTTCTTCGCGGCCCATTCGCGCGTGCATCATGCGCTCAAGCTCCTGCAGGACGTGGGCCTCGGCTACCTCACGCTGGGGCAGCCGAGCCCGACGCTTTCGGGCGGCGAAGCCCAGCGCATCAAGCTCGTCACCGAGCTCTCGAAGGTACGCGACGACGTCGCCCATGGCCCGCGTCAGAAACCGAAGCACACGTTGTATGTGCTGGATGAGCCCACCGTGGGTCTGCACATGGCCGATGTCGAGAAGCTGACCCATGTGCTGCACCGGCTGGTTGCCGCCGGCAACACCGCGGTAGTGGTCGAGCACAACCTCGACGTCATGGCCGAAGCGGACTGGATCCTCGACCTGGGGCCCGAGGCAGGTGATGGCGGCGGACGCATCGTCGCCCAGGGTGCGCCCGCGCAGATCGCGCGCCGCAGGAAGCAATCCCACACCGGCCGGGTGTTGGAGGACTTCCTGCGCCAGCGCACCCGGCCGACAGCACCGGGACGCTAAGACGCCGCAGCGCTAAGGCTTCGGGCTCACGACCTCGATCGTCAGATGCGAGAGGCCGGAGAAGCGTCCCAGTGCAGAGCGGTAGAAATGGACGTCGCGCGCCTGCCGGGTCACGATCGAAACGATGGCGCCAAAATGGCCCGGACCGAGCCGCCAGAGGTGCAGATCAGCGACCCGGTCGCCATCCTCCTCCAAACATCGCCGGATACGCGCGGCGAGCGCCGTGTCCGGGGTCATGTCCAGGAGGATCCGGCCCGTGTCCCGCACCAGGGCATACGCCCATAACGCGATGACAGAGCCGCCTACGATTCCCATCATCGGGTCCATCCACATCCAACCGAGGAATCGAGCGGCCGTCAGCCCGAGAATCGCCAGAACGGACACGCCGGCATCAGCGGCCACGTGGATGAATGCCGCTCGAAGATTGTGGTCCCTGTGGACGTGGTGAGCGGCGTGGTCATGGGGCTCCTCGAATTTCACCCGCCCGAACCGTGTTTCCAGCTCCCCGCCCGCGGGCGCGTGCCCTGCGTCGTCGACGGCCGCCTCGCCGTGACCCCGTGCGTGTGCATGAGCATGGCCGTCTCCGCCGCTCAGCAGCCAGGCGCTTACGATGTTCACCAGCAGGCCGAGAAACGCGATCGGAATCGCCTCGCGGAACTCGATGTGAACCGGCGCCAGAAAGCGCCTG
Organism: uncultured Steroidobacteraceae bacterium; assembly: GCA_955652795.1. GTDB lineage: Bacteria > Pseudomonadota > Gammaproteobacteria > Steroidobacterales > Steroidobacteraceae > 13-2-20CM-66-19. The sequence continues at coordinate 3,305 of CATPBQ010000040.1, forward strand.
ACGGCCTCGTAGCCGATAAGAAGCGC
>CATPBQ010000041.1 GCA_955652795.1 uncultured Steroidobacteraceae bacterium
ATGCGTTGCTCAGCCACGGCATTGCACCCATGGTGACGCTTTACCACTGGGATCTGCCGGCGGCACTCGATGACCGCGGCGGTTGGCTCAATCCCGATGCAGCCAAGTGGTTTGCCGAGTACGCCGCGATCGTGTTCCGCAGGCTCGACGACCGGGTCAAGCTGTGGACGACGCTGAATGAGCCCTGGGTGGTGACAGACGGCGGCTACCTGCATGGCGTACTGGCGCCCGGTCGCCGGAACCTGTTCGAGGCGCCCATCGCCACCCACCAGTTGCTGCGCGCTCATGGGGCGGCGATCCAGGCTTATCGCAGTGAGGGCAGACATCAGATCGGTCTGGTGGTGAATCTCGAGCCCAAACATGCGGCCTCGAGCCTACCTGAAGATGCCGCCGCCACCCAGCGAGCCGACGCGTACATGAACCGCCAGTACCTCGACCCGGTATTGCTGGGGAGCTACCCGCCGGAGCTCGCGGAGGTTTTCGGCAGTGCGTGGCCGCAGTGGCCGCAGGCGGACTTCGAGCTCATCAAGCAGCCGCTCGATTTTCTCGGTGTGAACTACTACACCCGCAGCGTCATACGCTGCGACGCGGGTTCCTGGCCGGTGCGGGCGGCGCGCGTGCGGCAGCGACGTGCGATCTACACGGAAACCGGGTGGGAGGTATACCCGCGGGGACTCACGGATACGCTTGTGTGGGTGAAGCAGCGCTACGGCGACCTGCCCGTTTACGTGACGGAAAACGGTGCCGCCTTCTTCGATCCGCCGACGGTCGAAGGCGATCAGCTCGAGGATCCGTTGCGCGTTGCTTACCTGCGAGAGCACTTGCGGGCCATCCGTGCAGCCCTTGAGCAGGGAGTGGACCTGCGCGGTTATTTCGTGTGGTCGCTGCTGGATAACTTCGAATGGGCACTCGGCTATTCGAAGCGCTTTGGGATCGTGCACGTGGACTTCGAGACCCAGCGGCGCACGCCCAAGGCGAGCGCCCGCTTCTATTCCGGGGTGATCGCCAGCAACGGCGAGGCGCTCGGACCGTAGATCACGGGTCGTTCAGAGCGTCCGCAAGGCCGTCTCAACCCTTGACGCTGCCCATCAGGATGCCGCGGATGTAATAGCGTTGCAGCGACAGGAACAGCACGAGCACCGGCAGCACGGTGAGCACCGCGCCGGCCATCATCAGCTCATTGTCCGGCACGTGCTCGCGCGACAGCTGGGCGAGCGCAATCGGCAGCGTATACAGATCCTGGTCCGTGAGCACGATCAGCGGCCACATGAAGTCGTTCCAGCTGCCAAGAAAGGTGAACACTCCGAGCGTGACCAGGATCGGCCGCAGCGCCGGCAGCACGATCGACACGAAGATTCGCGCTTCGCTTGCGCCATCGATGCGGGCCGCCTCCAGCAGTTCATCCGGTATCGTGAGCGCGTATTGTCTGACCAGGAAGACGCCGAAAATTCCCGCCATCGCCGGCACGACCACTGCCGCATAGGTGTTGACGAGCCCGAGCCATTTCATCATGAGAAACAGCGGCAACATCGCCACCTGGCTGGGGATCACCAGGGCCGCCAGCAGGACCTTCAGGATCGGCTCACGTCCGCGGAAGCGCAGCTTGGCGAACGCGTAGCCCGCCAGGGAATTGAACAGCAGCGACAGCAGCGTCGTCATGGCCGCGAGCCACAGGCTGTTCGTCAGGTAACGGCCGATGTTCTGCTGGCCGAAAAGCTGCCGGTAGTTCGCCAGCGTGCCGTGCCCCGGCAGCAGCGGTGGCGGAAAGGCGCTCGCTTCCCCGCCGGCCATGAACGACACCGATAGCATCCACAAGAGCGGAAACAGTGCGATCGCCGCGGCGCCGAGCAGCAGCGTATGCAGCAACACCCGGGCACCGGTCGTACTCATGAGGTTTCCGCGTCGCGCGTGAGGCGCAGTTGCAGCGCCGTGACCGCGAGGATCATCAGGAACAGCAGGAACGCAACCGCGGAGGCGGAACCCAGATTCCACCACTTGAAGCCCTCTTCGTACATGAAGTACAGCACGCTGACGGTGCTTTGCAGCGGCCCGCCCTGGGTCATCACATACGGCTCCGCGAACAACTGGAAATATCCGGCCACCGTCAGGATGCTCACCAGCAGCAGGGTCGGACGTAACATGGGCAGCGTGATGCGGCCGAACTCCTGCCACAGGCTCGCACCGTCGAGCCGCGCCGCCTCGTACAGGTCGGCGGGAATGCTCTGCAGCGCGGCGACAAAAATGACCATGTTGTAGCCGAAGTTCTTCCACACCGCGAACACGATGATCGCGGGCAGCGCCCAATGCGGATCGCCCAGCCAGTTGATCGGGTGAATGCCGATGTGAGCGAGCGCGTAGTTGAGCAGTCCGTAGCGCGTGTGCAGCAGATAGCGCCACACGACCGCCACGGCCACCAGGGTCGTCACCACCGGCGCGAAGAACACGGTGCGAAAGAACGCGGTAAAGTACGTCAGCCGCGAGTTGACGAGCAGCGCGCTCGCCAGCGAGGCTGCCAGGGACAGCGGCACCCCCACCGCGACGAAGTAGCCGGTGTTGGCAACCGCGCGCCAGAAGTCCGGCGTGTGCAACAGATGCCAGTAATTGTCGAGGCCGACGAAGCGCAGATTGCGGATGTCGGCGAGCGCATACAGATCGAAGTCGGTGAGGCTCACGATCAGCGCCGCCAGCACCGGGACAAAGAAGAACACACCGATGACCAGCAGCGCCGGTGTGGCGAAGGCCCAGGCAGCGTGCCCGACTTTCACGGCGTGACGCCCCGGCTCAGCAGCCAGCGCCGCTTCTGCAGAATGGCATCGACGTCACGATCGAGATCCGTGGCGCCCTCCTCAACCGACAGATCGCCGTGCACGACGCGCTCGGCCATCAGGCGCATGTCGGTCACGATCCGCTCCCACTCAGGAACCTTCGGCGTGGGCTTGACACGTTCGAGCTGCTCGCGAAAGGCGTGCGCATACACGTTGCTCGCCAGTTCCGGTGCGCCCCAGGTGCTGCGGCGCGGCGGCAGGTCTCCGGTGAGCTGGTAGAAGCGCTGCTGTATCTCGGGAGAAGAGAGAAATTCGAGCAGCAGCCAGGCATCCTCCTTGTGGCGCGAGCGGCGGAATATCACCAGGCTCGAGCCTCCGGCGAGGGAGGCGCCGGGGCCATCGGGGCCGGGCATCGGCGCGGTCATCCAGGTGCCCTGCTGCTCGGGCGGCAGGCGTCGCTTAAATTCACCGATGTTCCACGGACCGGAGATATAGAAGGAGTAGTAGCCGCGCCCGAGCTCGTCCCAGACGTTGGAAATCTGCGTGCCGGCGATCGGCGGCGCCCACTGCCGCTGGAACATCTCCCGATAGAATGCCAGCGCGCGGCGAAATCCCGGACTGCGGAAATTGCCGTAGCGGCCGTCCTCGCGCAGCAGCGGCTCCGGCTGCTGTATCGCCAGCACCAGCAATGGCGCGAATTCGTCGAGTGGCAGCAGCACACTGTAGCGCTCCGGGCCGACCCGCGCCTTGATGGCGGCGAGCATCCGCGACCATTCCTCCCAGGACCTGGGGGGATCGGCAAAGCCCGCCTCGGCCAGCAGGTCACGGCGATAGAACAGCAGGCGGGTGTCGATGTACCACGGCACGCCGTACAACGTGCCGCCGATGATATTAGTGTCCCAGATTCCCGGAAAATAATCGCTCGCCTGCACGCGCACCGAGCGCGCGAGGTTCTGGTTGAGCGGCGCGAGCGCCTTGAGGGCGACAAATTCCGGAATCCAGGTATTGCCGAGCTGGCACAGGTCCGGCGTCGCGTCGCCCGCGAAGCCGGTGAGCAGCTTCTGGTGAGCGGCGGTCCAGGGCAGCTGCTGGATCTTGACCTCGATGTCCGGGTGCAGCTTGCGGAACTGCGGTAACAGTTGCGCGATCACCTCGCCCTCGCGGCCCATCGCCCACACGCTCACCAGGCGCTGCTGTGGGGCCGGGGAGCCGCACCCGACGGCGCACATCAGGGGCAGAAGGACCTTCAGCCAGCGCGGCAGGCTGCGGCTCCTGCCTGCGGTCAGGGAGTTGGCGCGAGTGGAGTCTGCGCGAGCGGAGCAGGCGCGAGCGGATTCATCACGAGCGCAGCCGTCGCGGGCGGAGCCGGCGCCGGCGGAGTCGGCTCGAGCGGACCCCGCGCGAGCCACCCGCCCGAGAATCCGGCGCGCTCCAGGCCCCCCCGGACGTACGAATTGCCGCGCATGACTCGCCATACCAGAGCGCTGCGATAGTTCTCGATCATCGCCAGTATCGGCCCCTGATCGATTCCGATGTAGTCCGGGTCAACCCAGCCCGGCAGCACCGGCGCCGGCTGTAGCGGGCTCTGAGGAGAGCCACGGACGCTGGCGTTAAACGCGTCGAGGAACCCGTACGACGAGTAGATGGAGGATCCGAAGCGATGGTACATCTCGAGTGTCGCGGGCAGCACGATCTCCGGAGCGAACGGCAGCGAACTGATGGCGGCGGTTGGGGCGATGGTACCGTCATCGACAATGCGGCCCAGGGCCACGCCACGCGCGGCGTACTTCAGGAAGCGGCGATCCTCACCCAGCGACTCGCGGGCGGGTCCGGGGCCATCGGAAGCGCTCATGCCCCACACGTTCTTGCCGTATCCCTGCCACTGCTTCGGATTCGCGATGGCGTACCTGCGCTGCGCATAAGTGGCCCGGCGGCTGTTCTCGAAGTAGTCGAGTCCATGCTCGCGCATATACGGGTCCTGGATGCCGCGGAAATCCACCCATACGTGCGTGTACTGATGGCCGAAGAGGGGCGCGAAGCTCAGGTAGGTCTGGTCGTAGAGCGTGCCCCAGAACTTGTCGTAGGTGCTGGTCCACAGCGACCAGGCCTGCTCGCCGATGGGGTGCGTGGGAGAGCCCAGGGCGAGCAGGTAAACGAGCATCGCCTCGTTGTAACCGTTCCAGTCGAGGCCGGCGAACCCCTGTTCCGGTGTCCACGCGAGCGCCACCGCCGGCGGGCGTGGCTGCGCCCACGTCCAGTCCACCCGCCGGTAGATCTCTTCGGCCAGCGTTCTGATCTCCATGTCCTGCGGGTCCTGGGTGTCGAAATAGGTCTGAACGAAAAGCACGCCGGCGAGCAGCAGCGCGGTGTCCACCGTCGAGACCTCGCTCTCATGGGCGCGTGCGCCACTGCGCATGTCGATGAAGTGATAGAAGAACCCGTGCTGATTATCCGCGGCGACGAAGAATCGCAGCGTCGCCAGCACGCGCACTCGCGCCGCCTCCCGTGAGATGTAGCCGCGTTCGACACCGATGGGATAGGAGGTGAGCCCGAAGCCTACCGCCGCGATGCTGGCGAATGAGGGCGTCGGATAGCGGTCGGGAATGAGGCCGTTCTTGGGATTGCCGGTCTCCCAGAAGAAGCGGAACGTACGCTCCTCGAGATCCGCAAAGAACGGATCCAAGGCCACGGGAAGCGGATGACGGAGCACGCCGATTGAATCCGGCGCAGGCGTTGGCGAACGGGCGGTGGCATCCGGCGCCGGCGTTACCGAATTGCCGGCTGCGCCGGCGCGACCGCACAACAGTGCACCGCACAACAGTGCGCAGCACGCGATCAGTAGCGGCAATACAAGCGGTCCCCGGCGTCGGGATCCGGCCGCGCACGTCGGTTCGTAGCTGCCCATCACGCGCCTGCCTCCTCGCGCCGTGCCCGACGCCTTGAATCCGCGCCGCACGAGGCGCGCACGACCAACTCGACCGGCACCGTCTCAGTTGAAGAACGTCCGGCCGCCTCCGGATCGGCGATGGAAACGACCAGCCTCTCGAGTGCGCGCCGCCC
>CATPBQ010000042.1 GCA_955652795.1 uncultured Steroidobacteraceae bacterium
CCGGCGCGCAGTGCCTCGCGCAGCGCCGTCACGTCAGACTTGGCGAGGCCCGCCACCACCGCGAGTCGCGCATCGGTCGTGGATCTCTTCTGATCCGACAGGCGCGCTTCCAGGGCTTGGATGTATGTGCGGCGCACCACGCCGGCGATCTCGCCCGCGGAAATCCCATATTCAAAAGCAACACGCATGAGCGGACGCACCAACTCAGCGAACACGGTCAGCACCGCTTCCTTCTCTCGGACGGATTTGTTCATCTTCGAATACTAATTCTTGTGACATAACTCTAGGCACTTCAGCGACTTATGTCAATTAACAGAATGTGTCAAGGCGTCAGTTAAACGCCTCATCAATGGCTCAAAGGTTAATAAAAACAGTGAGTTGGACTTGTCGGGCCCGGCCTACACTCGGCGTCGGCGGGGTCGGACAAGTCAGCCCGGGCGGCACGGAACAGGCCGGCCGGGAACGCCGGTCAGGTGCGCTCGCCCGGGTCGAACAGTCGCCGATGCTCGAGGATGGCGTAGCGATCGGTCATCCCGGCGATGTAATCAGCGACTGCGCGAGCGCGCGCGGCGGCTCCGTGCTCGGTTTCCGCGTGCCGCGCCTGATCGCGGTACTCCGGCGGCATGAGACTCACGTCCTTGAAGAATGCCTCGAAGAGTTGTTGCACCACGCGCCGCGCCTTCGAGGTCATGCGCAGCACTTTGTAGTGCCGGTAGACGTGCTCGCGCAGGAACGCCTTGAGCTCCAGGTGCTCCTCGCGGCAGGAGTCGCTCAACATCGCCAGCGACTGCGCCTGCGCGCGCACTTCATCGATCGAGCGCGGCTGCGCCTGGGTGAGTTGGGTCTGCGTGGTGCGGATGAAGTCGACCACGATGTAGTTGATCATGCGCCGGATTGTCTCGTGCACCAGGCGACGCTCGCCAAGATCGGGGTACAGAGCCACCACGGCGTCGTACTGCCGCCGGAACATGCGCACCTCGCGCAACGCGGACAGGTCCAGCAGCTGCGCGCGGATGCCATCATCCACGTCGTGATTGTTGTAGGCGATTTCGTCGGCGAGATTGGCGATCTGCGCCTCGAGCCCGGGCTGGCGGCGCCGGATGAAGCGCTCGCCGAGTTCCCCGAGCTCGCGCGCGTGCCGCAACGAGCAGTGCTTGAGGATGCCTTCGCGGCACTCGAAGGTGAGGTTGAGCCCGCGGAACTGCGCGTACCGCTCCTCGAGCTCGTCCACGACCCGCAATGACTGCAGGTTGTGCTCGAAACCGCCGTACTCGCGCATGCACTCGTTGAGCGCGTCCTGGCCGGCATGCCCGAAGGGGGTGTGGCCGAGGTCGTGGGCCAGACAGATCGCTTCCGTCAGCGCCTCGTTAAGGCGCAGCGCCAGCGCGACCGAGCGGGCGATCTGCGCCACCTCGATCGAATGTGTCACGCGCGTGCGGTACAGATCCCCCTCGTGATTGACGAACACCTGGGTCTTGTAGACCAGCCGGCGAAACGCGTTCGAATGGATGATGCGGTCGCGGTCGCGCTGAAACTCGCCGCGAAACTGCGGCGGGCTTTCGGGGTAGCGCCGGCCGCGGGACTGCCCGTCATGCGCCGCGTAGGGTGCCAGCGATTCACTTGTGGCGGGGACGTCGTTCACTTGCGCTCACCCGCAGTGCGCGGCGAGCGTGCGCGCGAGCGCGGGCGCCGGGTAGTCCGCCGCCAGGAAGGCGTCCCCGATGCCGCGCAGCAGCACCAGGCGCAGCCGACCGCCCAACACCTTCTTGTCTGCGCGCATGTGCTCGAGCATGGCGGCCGGCGTTACCGAGGCGATCCGCGTGGGGAGGCCGGCCCGCTCCACCAGCCGCCGCACCCGGACGGCCTCATCGCCGCTCATGAGCCCGCATTCGCGCGACATGGCAGCCGCCATCGACAGGCCCGCGCCGACGGCCTCGCCATGCAGCCACTCCTTATAAGCGGTGGCGGATTCCACCGCGTGCCCGAAGGTATGCCCGAGATTCAGCAGCGCGCGCTCGCCCGCCTCGCGCTCGTCGCGGCCGACGATCGCCGCCTTGATCTCGCAGCAGCGGCGGATGACGTGCGCGAGCGCCGCGGGCGCGCCGGCGAGCAGCTCATCGAGGTGCGCCTCGAGCCAGCCGAACAGGGCCGCGTCGCAGATGAGTCCGTACTTGATCACCTCGGCCAGTCCCGCGCGCAGCTCGCGCGCCGGCAGCGTCGCGAGCGTGCGCGTGTCCGTGACCACGAGCGCAGGCTGGTGAAAGGCCCCGATCAGGTTCTTGCCGCCGGGATGATTGACACCGGTCTTGCCGCCGACCGCCGAGTCCACCTGCGCCAGCAGTGTCGTGGGCACCTGCGCGAACGCCACGCCGCGCTGGTAGCAGGCCGCGGCAAACCCGGTGAGGTCGCCGACCACCCCGCCCCCCAGGGCGATGAGGGCGCAGTCGCGCCCGAAGCGGTTGGCGACGAGCACGTCGAGTACGCGCGCGGCGGTGGCGAGTGTCTTGTGCGCCTCGCCGTCCGGGAGAATGACTTCGACGATACGGCGCGGGCCCAGGCTCGCGGTGAGCGCCTGGAGGTACAGCGGCGCGACGGTGGTGTTGCTGACGACGAGCACCTCGTGCGCCGGCAGCTGCTGCCGGAAGATGTCCGGCCGGCCGATCAACCCTGCATCGATCAGGATCGGGTAGCTGCGGGTTCCGAGTTCGACGTTCAGAGTGTCCACGTGCGCAGGCGGCGCCGAAAAGCCATCACGCAGTATACGTGAGGCCTTCAGCCGCCGGCGGCGCGCCTAGGGTGCACCGCGCGCCGCGGCGAGTTCGCGCAGGATCTGCTCGGCGACACTGTGCACGCGCCGGCCGTCGGTCGACACGGTGATATCGGCGATCTCACCGTACAGCGGCGCGCGTGCGTCCATGAGTTGTCCCAGGCGCGCGGTGGTGTCGGCGTCGTCGGAGAGCAGCGGGCGGTTTCTGCCATGGCGCACCCGGTGCGCCTGCTGCGCCACCGAGGTCTGCAGGTACACGACGCAGCCGCGCTCGGCGAGGTGGCGGCGGTTCTCCGGCAGCAGCACCGCGCCGCCTCCGGTGGCCAGCACGATGCGCGGAAGCAGCGTGAGCGCCTCGATCGCCTCGCGCTCGCGCTGCCGGAAGCCGGCTTCGCCTTCCTTCTCGAAGATGAACGGGATGTCGACCCCGGTGCGTCGCTCGATCTCCGCGTCGCTGTCGTGGAAGGGCACTCTCAGAGCGCGTGACAGCTGGCGGCCCACGGCCGTCTTGCCCGAGCCCATCGGGCCGATGAGGAATACGCTGGTCTTGCCGAGCATGCGACTCGACAGGATACACAAAACGCCGCGGCCGCCCGCAGGCGGCCGCAATCTTCAGCGCAGGACCGTCGGCGCGTCAGTTGTAGACGTTCACGCCCTCGCGCACGATCTTCGGGGTAATGAAGATCATGAGCTCGTCCTTGTTGTCCTTGTGTGAGGTGCTCTTGAACAGGTGGCCGAGGAACGGGATATCGCCGAGGTACGGCACCTTGGTGTCGTCCTCGCGCTGCGTGGTCGACAGGATGCCGCCGAGCACCACGGTCTGCCCGTCGTTCACCAGCACCTGGGTGGCGATCTCGCGCGTGTCGATCGAGGGCACATTCACCCCGCCCGAAGCCACCACCACGGTGCCGACGCTGTCGTCCTTGACGTCGAGGTCGAGGATGATGCGGTTGTCGGGCGTGATCTGCGGCTTGACCTTGAGGGACAGCACCGCCTTCTTGAACTGAATGGTGGTCGCGCCACTCGAGGCGGATTGCTGGTACGGGATTTCCACGCCCTGCTCGATGGTCGCCTCCTTCTGGTTGGCGGTGATGACGCGCGGCGAGGAGATGATGTTCGCCTGGGTCTCCGCCTGCGCGGCCGACAGCTCGAGGTCGACGATGAAATTGTTGCCGAGGATGCCGAGGGCGAACGTGCCGGCGGGGTTCGTGACCGGCAGGTTGACGTTATAGCGATTCGAGGCGTTGGTGCCGGTCGGCACCGAGACCGGGAACACCGAGCCGCCGCCATTCCGGTTGCTGATGGCCGAGCCGATCGCCAGGTCGGTACCGGCAGCCGTGCCGGTCGTGGTCACGAGCCCGGAGTTGCCGTTCTTCTGGTTGTTGGTAAAGCCAAAGCGCGCGCCGAGGTCACGCGTGAAGTCGTTGTTGACGATGACGATGCGCGCCTCGATGAGCACCTGGCGAACCGGGATGTCGAGCGTCGCCACCAGGCGGCGCACGTCCGCGAGCCGGTCGGCGGTGTCCTGCAGCAGCAGGGTGTTGGTGCGCTCGTCGACCGCCACGCTGCCGCGCGTGGACAGCAGCGAATTGGTCTGCGTCTTGATGAGCGCCGCCATGTCCTGGGCCTTGGCGTAGTTCACCTGCAGGTACTCGGAGCGCAGCGGCGCGAGCTCCTGCACGTCCTTCCTCGCGGCCAGCTCGGCCTTCTCGCGGGAAGCGAGCTCGGCCTGCGGCGCCACGATGATGACGTTGTCCTGGCGGCGCTTATCGAGCCCCTTGGTGCGCAGCACGATATCGAGCGCCTGGTCCCACGGCACATTCTGCAGCCGCAGGGTGACATTGCCGGTCACCGAGTCGCTGACCACGATGTTCTGGCCGCTGGCATCCGCCAGCAGCTGCAGCACCGCGCGCGTCTCGATGTCCTGGAAGTTCAGCGTGAGGCGCTCGCCGGTGTACACCGGGCGCTCCTCCTGGGCGTTGGCGGCCTTGCGGCGCGGCGCCACCTCGACCACGTACTGGTCGTCGGACTGGTAGGCGAGCTGCTCGTAGTCCCCGCTCGCGGTGATCGCGATGCGCGAGCCATTGCCCACCCGGGTCACGTCAAAGCCGCTGACCGGCGTGCCGTAGTCGGTCGCGTCGTAGCGGCGCATGAGGTTGGCCGGCACGGCCGCGTCGCTGAAATCGACGACCACCTGGTTGCCGACCTGGTGCAGGTTGACGTGGATATGCGGATCGGAGAGCTTGACGATCACGCGCCCGGCGCCGTCGGTGCCGCGCCGGAAGTCGATGGAGCGCAGCTCGCGCACGCCGCCGCCGCCGCTGGCGGCCACGGCACCGGAGGGGGCGGCGCCCGCGCTGACGCGCGCAGCGCTGCCGCCGAGCATGACGATGATGTTGTTGCCGTCGACCCGCGCGTCATACGGCACGAGCTTGTCGAGGTTCAGCACCAGGCGCGTGCGGTCCTTGGTCTCGGCGGCGAGTATGGTGTCGAGGCCGGAGGCGTGCACGTCGATGCGGCGCGAGGGCAGCGCCAGCGTGGTGTTCGGCAGGTCAAAGGAAATGCGCGC
>CATPBQ010000043.1 GCA_955652795.1 uncultured Steroidobacteraceae bacterium
CTCTCCGGGAACAGGTAGTTCGAGCGCACGATGGTGGTGTTGCGCCCGGTGTTACCGCCGCCGATCCAGCCGCGCTCGAGGAGCCCGACGTTACGGATGCCGTGGTTCTTCGCGAGATAGTAGGCCGTGGCCAGCCCGTGACCCCCGCCACCCACGATTACGACGTCGTAGGCGGCTTTCGGCTCGGGCGAGCGCCACGCCGGCACCCAGTTGCGGTGCGCCGTGAGCGCCCCGCGCAGCAGGGCCAGAGCCGAGTAGTTCACGCCGGCTCTAGGCCTTGTCTTGGTAGTCGGTCTGGATCTTGCGAATCTTCTTGTCGGTGCCGAAGAACGCGTGCTTGGACATGTCGGCGCTGTAGCGGCTGGCCGGCGGGTGCCTGCCGAGGCTCTCGGCGAGCGCGCGGATGTGATGCGGACCCGCGCCACAGCACACGCCCAGATAGCGGATGCCGAGCGCGAACGCCTCGCGTCCGAAATCGAAGATCTCCTCGCGCGTGCACATGAACGGATCAAGCCCGACCGGGAACGCGCGCGCGTTGCCGCAGCAGGGATCCGTGAGGGACATGAACGAGGGCTGGCTGGGGACGGTGCGATACGGCACCGGCAGGGCCGCTACGTGACACTTCACCGCTTTGCGGATCTGCTTGAGCAGCGGCATCATGGTCGCCGGGCCGCGGTGGCAGTTGAGCCCGACCACATCCGCCCCCGCCGCTTCCAGGCGCTGGCAGGCTTGCGCTGGGGTCAGGCCGTCACGCGTCAGCTCCTCCTGGTGCATGGCGAAGGTGACGACAGCCGGCACCTTCGAGTGCTTACGGATCGCGTGCAGCGCCATGAGCGCTTCGCCGGCCCACCCCAAGGTCTCGGCGACGAAGTAGTCGACGCCCGCTTCGACCGCCCAGCCCACCTGCTCGTCAAAGATCCGCTCGACCTCCTTGATCGAGCTCTTGTCGGCCGGATCGTAGATGTTGGTATTGCACAGGTCGCCGGCGAACAGCGTGCCGGTCTTGCGCGCCACCGACTTCGCGATCCTGAGTGCCGCCCGGTTCATCGGCACCAGATCCTTCTCGCGCCCGATGACCCGCAGCTTCTCGCGATGCACGTAGTAGGTGAGCGCCTGGGTCACGTCCGACCCTGCGTGCACGAAGTCCAGGTGCAGCTGCTCCACCACCTCCGGGTGATCGAACAGCACCTCCGGCACGAAGGCACCGGCCTGCAGGTAGCCACGCCGTTCGAGCTCGAACACATACCCTTCCGCGCAAATCACCGCCCCGCGCTTCAGGCGCGCCAGCAGATCGCGCTCCTCGGCGCGGCCCTTGCTCTCGCGTGTGTCCTTCGCGGACTTCCACTTGGACTTGGCTTTGACTGCCATGCGGTGTCTCCGATTCCAGTGTGCAGGTTGCGCGGCCCTCGGGCGCGCTATTCTAATCAGGGTCCCCGGCGGCCCAATGCCTCTTTTAGATGGGGCTATTCAAATTCTAGGCTTTGATGCCCTGCACGACTTAAGGAAGCTTACTCCCATGAGCACCCCTGCCCTCCAGCGCGACCGCGGCACCTGGGAACGGCTGTCCGCCACCGTGCGGCCCGAAGGCCGCGCTTTCATCGCCGGCCGCCCGGTCGCAGCCCGCGACGGCGGCGTGTTCGATGACGTCAGTCCCATCGACGGCAAGGTGCTCTGCCAGGTGGCCCGCTGCCGCGCGGCGGACGTCGATGCCGCGGTGGCCGCGGCGCGAACCAGTTTCGAGACCGGCCCGTGGCGGCGCATGGAGCCGAAGGAGCGCAAGCGGATCCTGCGGCGCTTTGCGGAACTCATCCGCGCCGACGTCGACACCCTCGCGCTGCTTGAGACGCGCGACGTCGGCAAGCCGATCGTGAATTCGGTCAGCGTCGACGTCGCCAACTGCGCGGATTGCATCGAATACTACGCCGAGTTCGCCGACAAGCTGTACGACGAGGTCGCGCCCACCGGGCCCAACGACCTGGCGCTGGTGCGCCGCGAGCCCCTCGGGGTCGTGGGCGCGATCGTGCCGTGGAACTATCCGCTCATCATCAGCACCTGGAAGGTGGGACCGGCACTCCTGACCGGCAACTCGGTGGTGCTGAAACCGGCCGAACAGTCGCCGCTGTCAGCAATCCGCCTCGGTGAGCTGGCGTGCGAGGCCGGCGTGCCGCCGGGTACCTTCAACGTCGTGCCGGGCTTTGGTGAAGAAGCCGGCAAGGCGCTCGCCCTGCACCCGGAGGTCGATCTGATCACCTTCACCGGCTCGACCGAGGTCGGGCGGCTGATGCTGCGCTACGCCGCTGAGTCCAATCTCAAGCGCGTGGCGCTCGAGTGCGGCGGCAAGACGCCGCAGGTGGTGTTTGCGGATGCCGACCTCGAGGCCGCCGCCTACGGCATCGCCTGGGGGATCTACTACAACAGCGGCGAGACCTGCCACGCCGGCTCGCGCCTGATCGTGCAGGAGTCTGCCAAGGACGCCCTGCTGGCGGCCATCAGGCGCGTGACCGCGACCATCACCTTAGGTCACCCCCTGGACCCCGCCACCCAGATGGGCGCGCTGATCGATCGCCCTCACATGCAACGCGTGCTCGGCTTCATCGACAGCGGCGTGGCGGACGGTGCACGCATTGCACTCGGGGGCAAGCGGGCGCTCGAAGAGAGCGGCGGCTTTTACGTCGAGGCGACCGTGCTCGATGGCGTGCGCCCCGATATGAAGGTGGCGCGCGAGGAGATTTTCGGGCCGGTACTCGCCGTCATGACAGTCCGCGGCGAGAGCGAGGCGGTGCGCCTGGCCAACGACACCCCCTATGGACTGGCGGCGGCTGTCTGGACCGCCGACATGAACGTGGCGCACCGTGTCTCGAGCGCGCTGCGCGGCGGCACAGTGTGGGTGAACTCCTTCGACCGCTCTTCCATGGCCACGCCATTCGGGGGTTTCAAGCTCTCCGGATCCGGGCGCGACCGCTCGCCCCATGCCATCGACAAGTACTGTGATCTGAAGACGATCTGGACGGCCTATCGATGAACGCATCACCCTCCTCCCCCCTGGGCACCTCGCGGCGCGCGGCGCCCGTTGCAGAACCCCTGCGGCGGCATGTGGCATCGCTCCTCGCGGCGCGCAAGCCGGGGTTCGCCCTGCCCGGGGCGTTTTTCACCGATGAGGCGCTGTATGCGGCCGAACTTGAATACATCTTCGGCCGTCACTGGCTGTTCGTGGCTTGCGAGCCCGAAATTCCCGAGGGGGGCGACTACCGCACTTTTCAGATCGGTCCCTGGCCGATCTTCATAGTGCGACGCGATGACGGCTCGATCGGCGCCTTCCATAACACCTGCCGGCATCGCGGCTCGCGCATCCTGCAACAGGACTCCGGCATCGCCGGCGCGACGCTTCAGTGCCCGTACCATCGCTGGACCTACGACCTGGACGGCCGGGTCATCGACTGCGGCGCCACCGGTGAAGCCCCCGCGGCGCAGCGGCCCCTGAAGCCGGTGCACGTGAAGACACTCGCCGGCCTCGTTTTCGTCTGCCTGGCGGATGAGCCGCCGGACGATTTCGACGACATGGCACGGCGCGTGACGCCCTATCTCGCACCTCACGGGCTCGCGCGAGCCAAGGTCGCGAAACAGGTCGACATCATCGAGCACGGCAACTGGAAGCTCACCATCGAGAACAACCGCGAGTGCTTTCATTGTGCGGGGCACCCGGAGCTGCTGTGCTCGCTGTTCCATTTCTTTGGCGAGATCGACGAGCAGCGCATGTCGGCGCCGGAGCGCGCGGCCTATGCGCGCTACCAGAGCGCCCGCCAGGAGACCGAGGCGATCTGGCGGCGCCTGGGCCTGCCGTGGCAGTGCATCGAGGAGCTGCACGGGCGGCCCACGGCATTTCGCACCGAGCGGCTGGTGCTCGACGGCGCGGGAGAATCCATGACCGCGGACACCCGCGTGGCTTCGCGCCGTCTGTTAGGTGACCTGAGCGATGCGCGCCTGGGGTCGCTGCACTATCACACCCAGCCCAATGCCTGGTTCCACTTCCTCTCCGACCACGTGCTGAGCTTCGCCACGCTGCCCCTCGAGCGCGGACGCACCCTGGTGCGCAGCACCTGGCTGGTGCACGCCGACGCGCAGGAGGGTCGCGACTACGATCTGGAGAAGCTCACCAGCGTGTGGAACGCCACCAACAGCCAGGACGCGGCGTTCGTCGAAGAGACGCAGCGCGGCGCCTCCAGTCCCGCCTACGAGCCCGGCCCGATCGCCGCCAACGAGTACATGGTGGAGCTGTTCCACGTCTGGTACGAAGAGCGCCTGCGAGCGGAACTGGAGTTGTAGAGCGGTGCCTAGCCCAACGGTTTGCCGGCCATGTCCAGGTGCAGCAGGTTGCCGCGGTAGGGGTGCCGCGCGATGAACTCCTCGTTGAGCTCCACGCCGAGCCCCGGCTCCGTCGGCGGGATCACGTACCCCGCCTCCCAACGGATGGGTTTGACGAGAACATCGGCATGAAATCCCTGCCAGCGCTCGATGCCCTCGAGGATCAGGAAGTTCGGGCTGCAGGTGGCGAGCTGGATGTTGGCGGCGCCCACCACCGGTCCGCAATACAGGTGTGGCGCGAGCTGCACATGGTGCACCTCGGCGAGGGCTGCGATTTTCTTCGCCTCGAGGATCCCCCCGACGCGCCCCAGGTTCATCTGCAGGATGGCCGCGGCCCCGGCGCTCAGCAGGCGCGCGAAATCGTACTTGGTAGCCAGGCGCTCGCCGGTGGCGATCGGGATGCACGTGGCGCGCGCCACGCGCGCCATCTCCTCGGGCGCATCCGGCGGCACCGGTTCCTCGAACCACAGGGGGTCGTAAGGCTCGAGCCGCCGCGCGAGGCGAATCGCGCCTGCCGCGGTCATCTGGCCGTGCGTGCCGAACAGCAGATCGGCATTGGAGCCGACGGCGGCGCGCAGCTGGCGCATGAAGCGCTCGCACAGATCGAGCGCCGCGAGCGACAGCTGCCGGCCATCGAAGGCCGAGTAGGGTCCCGCCGGATCAAACTTCAAGGCGGTGAAGCCCTGCGCGAGGTACTCGACGGCGCGCTCGGCCGCGAGATCCGGATCCTGGTACACGTCGCTCCGGTCCCCGGGGCGCGCGTAGATGTAAGTGTAGGAGCGCAGCCGCTCGTGCACCCGGCCCCCGAGGAGGTTGTAGACGGGTTGGTTCGCTTGCTTGCCGATGATGTCCCAGCAGGCCATCTCCAGTGCGCTCAACACCGCCATCAGCGACAGGTCGGGATGCTGCGTGTAGCCTGCCGAGTACACGCGCCGCCAGATCTTCTCGATGTTGTGCGGGTCCTCGCCCGCGAGGTAGCGCTCGAAGACGTCGGTGAGCATGCGCGTCACCACCTCGGGATGGAACGGCACGCAGTACGCTTCGCCCACCCCGTGAACGTTGCCGTCGGTGGTGAGTTTCACGAACACGAAGTAACGCCC
>CATPBQ010000044.1 GCA_955652795.1 uncultured Steroidobacteraceae bacterium
CCGCTGTCGCGCGCCCTGCCGTGGCTCGCCTCATTCCTCGACATGCCGACCCTGGAACTGCCGGGGGACCACGACATGCCGCGCGTGCAGGACGGCGCGTTCGGCGCCTCCGAGCGCTTCGCGGTCTCCCCCGGCCACGAGCAGCAGGGTTACATCCACGTACCAGGCGGACAGAGCGGGCATCCGCTGTCGCCGTATTACCGCGCGGGATTCATGCAGTGGGCGCTGGGTACGCCGCTGCCGTTTCTGCCGGGGCCGGCCGAGCACACGCTGACCCTGACGCCGAACTGAGCCGTCCTTCCTCCGCGGAGCCTCGCGTGAAAGGTCGCTTTTGGGGACGCCGTGAATCCGTCCATGGAGGCTCCGGCAACGACTTTCTGCGCTCTCACGTCCTGCTCCGCGCAGAAAGCCCTGGGGTTTGCCGTCCCGGCGACCCCCGCCCGGCGCGCTGCGCCGAGCCCATGTCGTTGACGGCCCCAAAAGCGACCTTTCACGCAAGTCTCCGCTGACAGACTCCGCACGTTGCGACGTTCACGTTAGACTCTGTTGGGTATGAGTAATGAGCGCTTCACCGGCACCGAGCAGTATGTTGCCAGCGACGATCTGAGCACAGCCCGTCGGTGCGCATCACGCGCGAGCTCGTGGGTCAACGGATGTTTCCGCTGACGATCGCGGGCCTGGATCTCGCCATCAGCGAGCTCAAACACCCGTTGCGCGGTGTTGGGGTTGCGCAGGCGGCCGCCGCTGCGACTTCCATCACACAGGGTCCGGCGCCGGCGGTTTCATAATGCCGGCGCGGTGTGCTCACCTATGGATGGCTTAGGCGAATCTGCGCCCAGACCCGACTTACGCCCGACTGTCGGGCTGGTGCTGACGGGCGGCGGCGCACGTTCGGCGTACCAGGTGGGCGTGCTGCTGGCGCTCGCCGAGCTGATGCCGCGGGCGCGCAATCCGTTCCAGATCATCGTCGGCACCTCCGCGGGCGCGGTGGCGGCGGGCGTGCTGGCCGCCGAAGCGCATCAGTGGCGGCGCGCGGTCGCGGGCCTGGAGCGGGTGTGGGCGAACTTCCGCTCGAGCCAGGTCTTTCACGTGGACGCGCGGCACATGCTGCGCGCCGGTGCCCACTGGGTGCTGGCCCTGATGTCCGGGGGGCTGGTGCTGTCACCGCCCAAATCGATGCTCGACAACACCCCGCTGCGCGAACTGCTGGGCGTGCATGTCGATTGCGCCGGCATCCGCCGCAGCATCGCGCGCGGGCACCTGCGGGCGTTCGCGTTGTGCTCCACCAGCTACAGCACCGGCGGTTCGGTCGCCTTCTACGACGGCGTCGACTCCATCGGCGACTGGGCACGGGTGCAGCGCATGGGGTGCCGCACCGAGCTGACGCTCGATCACCTGATGGCGAGCGCCGCCATCCCGCTGCTGTTTCCGCCCATCAAGATCGGTGAGGAGTACTTCGGCGACGGCGCCATGCGCCAGGTGCACCCCCTGAGCCCGGCGATCCACCTGGGGGCCGACCGCCTGCTGGTCATCGGCGTGCGCGCGCGGCGTGCCGCCGGCGTGACGGTCGACCGCCTGCACACCGTCATGCCGACGCCGGGGGAGATCTTCGGCTACATGCTCGACACGCTGTTCACGGACCAGATCTACGGCGATCTCGAGCAGCTCGAACGCATCAACGTGCTGGTGCACAGCGCACCCCAGGCGGCCCGTGGCGAGCGACCGATCGAGACCTTGATGCTGGCGCCGAGTGTCGATCCGCGCGAGATCGCCGCGCGCCACGTGCGCGAAATGCCGCCGGGGCTGAGGGCGCTGCTGCGCGTGATCGGCGGGCGCGACGTATCCGGCTACCAGCTTGCGAGTTACCTCATGTTCGAGGCGGGCTACACGCGCGCGCTGATCGAGCTCGGTTACCGCGATGCCATGGAGGCGCGCTCGGCGCTCACGGCGTTCATGAGCGGTGAGAAGCTGCCGCAGGTGATGACCGCCGCCGGGGTCGCGCAGGCGACCTGAGCACCGCGCCGTGCGGTGGTTCGTTCTCTAAGGAGCTTCGGCGGCCGCGGCGCTGCGGGGACGCGGCTGAAACAGCTTGGCGCCCGGCAGGCCGCTGTGGCGCGCCGTGACGTTGCGGAACTCGCCGGCGAACTGCTCGGCCAGGCGGTCGACGATGTACACCGAGCGATGTTGTCCGCCGGTGCATCCGACCGCCACCGTGAGATAGCCACGGTTGCTCACCTGGTAATCCGGCACGCGGCCGCGCACGAAACGCGCGATGTCCGCCACCAGCGTCGCCACGTTGGTGTGGGTCTCGAGAAAACGGATGACCTCGGCATCGCGGCCGGTGAGGTTGCGCAGGCCCGGTTCCCAGTAGGGGTTGGGCAGTGCGCGCGCGTCGAAAACGAAGTCGGCGTCACCCGGGATGCCGAGTTTGAACCCGAACGACTCGAAGCTGATCGACAGGCGTCCGGCGCTGCGCTGCTCGACGCGCTTGTGAATGATGTCACGCAACGCATGCACGCTCAGGCGCGAGGTGTCGATCAGCAAGTCGGCGACCGAGGCGATCGGCTCGAGGAGCGAGCGTTCCATGGTCATCGCTTCGCGCAGGCCGACGTCGCTGCGGCTCATGGGATGCTTGCGGCGCGTTTCCGCGAAGCGCCGCAGCAGCTCATCCTCGGCCGCGACCAGGAAGATCACCTCGCACTGCAGGCCGCTGCGTTTCAGCTCATCAACCAGCTGCGGAACGCTGGCCACCTCGGCCGCGGTATTGCGTGCGTCGAGCCCGATGGCGGTGCGCTCGTAGGTGGTCTCGGGCCGGCGCACCGTGTAGGAGACGAACGGCTTCAGCAGCGCCGCGGGGATATTGTCGATGCAGTAGAAGCCGAGGTCCTCGAGCATGTGCAGGGCCACGCTCTTGCCGGACCCGGACAGGCCGCTGAGGATGATGATGCGCACGCCTCAATGGTTATCCACTCGCACCGCCGCTGCAAGTCCTACCAGGTGCGCAAGCTCACCGGGACTTCACAGCCGCAGCGCGCGGCGCCCCTCGGCGGCATGGTGATCGGCGCGCTTTTCCTTGTGCTTCTTGATGCAGCGGTCCAGCTTGTCCGCCAGGCGATCGATGGCGGCGTACATGTCTTCTTCGGTTGCGACCGCGTGGATGGCGCTGCCGCTCACGTGCAGCGTGGCCTCGGCTTTCTGTCGCAGCTTCTCTACCGTCAACACACAGTGCACGTCGATGACCTGATCAAAGTGTCTGCCGATGCGCTCGAGCTTCTTTTCGACATAACCCCGTAACGACGGGGTGACTTCGACGTGGTGACCGGTGACGCTGAGCTGCATGGTCCGTCTCCTGTGGCTGTCTGTTGCCCTGGGCATTGGCTTACATCTGTTTCAGTCCCGCCCGCCGGCGCTCGTTCGAGGCCGCGATGCCCATCGCTTCGCGGTACTTGGCAACCGTGCGACGCGCCACCGGAATACCCTCGGCCGAGAGCAGTTCCGCGATGCGCCCGTCGCTTAAGGGCGCTTCCGCGTCCTCGTCCTTGACGAGCTTGCGGATCTTGGCGCGGATGGCGGTGGAGGAGGTGCCGGAGCCGTCGGCGCCTTCGACCTGGCTCGAGAAGAAGTAGCGCAGCTCGAAGACGCCGCGCGGCGTGTGCATGTACTTGCCGGAGGTGACGCGCGAAACCGTCGACTCGTGCATCGCGACCGCTTCGGCGATGTCCTTGAGAATCATCGGCCGCATGTGCTCATCGCCCTGCTCGAGGAACGCCGTCTGGCGCTCGACGATGGAGCGGGCGACCTTCATGAGGGTTTCGTGGCGGATCTCCAGGCTTTTCAGCAGCCAGCGCGCCTCCTGCAGCTGCGCGCGCATGCTCGCATGGCTGGCGTTACGCCCGATGAGGCTGGCGTAGCCTTGATTGAGCCGCACGCGTGGCAGCGTCGCCGGGTTGATCTCCACGCCCCAGCCGTGCTCGGTGCGGCGCACGAACACATCCGGCACCACGTACTGCGCGCTGCCGGCGCTCACGGTGGCCCCGGGGTGCGGATGGCAGGAGCGCACCAGGGCGAGCGCCGCGGCGAGCTCCTCCTCGGTGGCGCGCAGCTCGCGGCGCAGCAGCGTCAGCTCGCGCTCGGCGACCAGCTCGAGGTGCTGGCGCGCGATTTGCAGCGCGGTGCCCAAGCCCGGCGTAGCCGGATCGAGTTGCCGCAGCTGCAGCTCGATGCACTCGGCTACCGAACGCGCGCCGACGCCCGGCGGGTCGAGGGCCTGTACCCGGCCGAGCACGCTGTGCACTTCCTCCGCCGAGCACTCGAGCTCCGGGCGCAGCGTGTGCGCGATTTCCGCGAGCGATTCGGTGAGATAGCCGTCGTCGCTGATGGCATCGACGATGGCGCGCGCCACCGCGAGTTCCCGCGGCGCCAGGCTGGCGAGCTCCAGCTGCCACATCAGGTGATCCTGCAGCGACTGACCGCTGGCGTCGGCGTATTCCTGCTGGCGCTCGTCCTCGTCGCCGCTCCAGGGGGTTTCGGCAGGTCCCACGCTGTGCTCGCCCCAGCCGTCGTCGAGC
>CATPBQ010000045.1 GCA_955652795.1 uncultured Steroidobacteraceae bacterium
CGCGCGCGCTGCAGCGAGCGCGTCCTCGCCCATGCGCCGCAGGTCCTCGTGCGCGGCGGTAGCCGCGAGCTGTACGCGCGCCTTGGCGTGTTCATCCGCGAGGTCGCGCAGCATGCCGCTGGCGTACCAGGAAATTCCGCCGCCCACCAGCAGCACCAGGCCCAGGTGGATCACCACCAGCCACCAGCCCAGGCTGGTCCTCGCCGGGTCCGGCCGCAGCGAGCTCCACAGGTGTGTGAGGCGGTCGAGCACGGCCGTCAACGCCGCCGGTAACCGGTGCGCTCGACCAGGGTCTTGACCACAAGCGTCAGGGCCGCGAGCAGGGTGAGGAGCGAGGCGACGGCGAACGCGCCCACGAAGTTATATTCGTTATAGAGGATCTCGATGTGCAGCGGCATGGTGTTGGTCAGTCCGCGGATGTGTCCTGACACCACCGATACCGCGCCGAACTCGCCCATGGCGCGCGCGTTGCACAGCACCACGCCGTACACCAGGCCCCAGCGGATCTTCGGCAGCGTAACGCGAAAGAAGGTCATCCAGCCACCTGCTCCGAGCGTGATCGCGGCTTCTTCCTCGGCGTTGCCGAGCTGCTGCATGAGCGGGATCAGCTCGCGCGCCACGTAGGGAAATGTCACGAACATGGTGGCCAGCATGATGCCCGGCAGCGCGAAGATGATGCTGAGGTCGTGCTCGCGCAGCCACACGCCGAACCAGCCGTGCAGGCCGAACAGCAGCACGAAGATCATGCCCGAGATCACCGGCGAGATCGCCAGCGGCAGATCGATGAGCGTGATGAGAATGCTCTTGCCGCGGAACTCGAACTTGGCGATCGCCCAGGCGGCGGCGAGTCCGAACATCGTGTTGATCGGCACCACCACCAGCGCCGTGGTGAGCGTCAGGCGGATGGCAGCCGCGGTGTCCGGGTCGGCGAAGCTGCGCAGGTAGGCTTGCAGCCCCCGCTCGAACGCCATGGCGAATACGGTCGCGAGCGGCGCGAGCAGTACCGCAGCCAGGAACGTCAGCGACACCGCGATGAACAGCCAGCGCACCATGGAATGCAGCCAGGTGTGCTGTCCGGGTCGCCTGGCGTCGCCGGTGAGCGCGGCGGGCGCTGCCGCGGCCATCAGCGAGCCCCCCTGACGTGCCGGCGGCGGCCCCACGTCTGCAGCAGGTTGATGGCGAGCAGCACGACGAAGGAGATGACGAGCATCACCACTCCCAGGGCCGCGGCGCCCTGGTAGTCGAACTCCTCGAGATGGATGACGATGAGGAGCGGCGTGATCTCGGTCTTCATCGGCAGGTTGCCGGCGATGAAAATGACCGAACCGTACTCCCCGAGCGCGCGAGCGAACGCCAGCGTGAAGCCGGTAAGCAGCGCCGGCAACACCGTCGGCAGGATGATGTGGCGGAACACGTAGAAGCGGTGCGCACCGAGGGTCTCCGCCGCCTCCTCGAGATCGCGCTGCACCTCCAGCAGTGCCGGCTGCACTGCGCGCACCGCGAACGGCATGCTGATCAGCGTCAGCGCGAGCGTCACGCCGAGCCAGGTGTAGGCGACTTTCACCCCCAGGGGCTCCAGATAGCGTCCGATCCAGCCGTTGTGCGCAAACACCGTGGTGAGCGCGATGCCCGAGACCGCGGTGGGCAGTGCGAAGGGCATATCGATGAGCGCGTCGATGAGCTTGCGGCCGGGAAACTCGTAACGCACCAGGGTCCAGGCGATGATGAAGCCGAACACCAGATTGATCGTAGCGGCCAGGAAGGAGGCCCCGAAGGACAGGCGGTATGAGCCGAGCGCCCGCGGACTGAGCACCACGTGCACGAACTCGCTCCAGTGCATGGAGGCCGCGGCCAGCACCAGCGCGGCAAGCGGCAGCAGCACGATGACGCTGAGGAAAAACGTGGTGAAGCCGAAGGTCAGCCCAAAGCCGGGCAGGACGCTGGGCTGGCGGAAGCTCATGGGGAACCGCGGTACACGATCAGCACCGGCCACTGCCCGCCGTCGAGCAGTCCGCGGAACGCTTGCGCGAAGCGTGTGAGCTCCGTGACGCCTACGATCAGCATCTGTGCGGGCGCTTCCGCCAGCCGTCGCGCCAGCTGCGGCGCGACATCGCCGAAGCGCAGTTCGGTGCGCATCTCCAGGCCGTGCGCCAGGTGCGCTTCGGAGCGCGCATCGAGCAGTTCGCGCATGCCGTGCTGGGGGTGGGCGCCGGCGGTCTGCTCGGGAAAGATACCCACGTAAACGGCTTCCGCGGACAGGTGGCGCAGCACGCTCGCCGACACCGCGAGGGTGGCGCTGCGCGCCGCTTCACCCATCCAGTGAATCAGCACGCGCTGCGGTACGGGCGCATGTTCCGGCACCACCAGCAGATCCTTCGCGCCGCGCCGCAACAGCCACTCGGCGCGATGCGCGCAGTCCGTCTGTGAAGCGATCGCAGTGGTGCCCACGAAGGGGCTGTCCACCGCGCAGGCCGCGTCCGGCACGCCCAGCTGCGGCTCCGCGCGCATCGCGATGCGCGTCTTCATGCGCACGGCCAGCTCCGCGAGCAACGGCTGGCGGCTCAGGGTGTCGGTGAGCGCGGCGCTCGCGGCACAGGCGGTGAAGCTCGACAGTGGGGTGGGCAGAACGTGCACGCGGCGCACGCCGATGGCGACGCTCTGACCGGGGTGAACCTCGAAGCCGCGCTGTTCGTGCTGCGTGCGCGTCACCAGCAGGGAGGTGCTGGCATCGCCGTCCGCCTGCGCGAGCAGCGGGGCCTGCGCGCCGTCCTCGAGGCGCACGCGCAGGCTCTCGAGCGCGCCGGTGAACACCACCTCGTGCACCACCCCGCGCGCGAAGTAACCGGAGCTGAGGGCATCGCGCGACGCCGCAACCTCCACTTCCTCCGGGCGTACCACCGCGACCACTTCGCGCTCGCGGACGCCGGGCGAGCGCTCGGCCGCAGCCACCGTGTTGGCGCCCATCTGGATGCCATCGGGCGTGCGGCGCGCCAGTATCAGGTTGGCCGCGCCGAGGAAGGTGGCCACGAAACGCGTGGCGGGGCGCGAGTACAGGTCGTGCGGTTCACCCATCTCGAGCAGCCGCCCGAGATTCATGATCCCGATGCGGTCCGCCATCGCGAAGGCTTCCTCCTGGTCGTGGGTCACGAGCACGGTCGTGATCCCGAGCTCGCGCTGCACCTGGCGGATGGTGCGGCGCAGTTCCTCGCGGATCTTCGCGTCCAGGGCTCCGAAGGGCTCATCGAGCAGCAGCACTTCGGGCTTGTGCGCCAGCGCGCGCGCTACCGCCACACGCTGCTGCTGGCCGCCGGAGAGTTGCGCCGGCAGGCGCTCGTCCAGCCCCTCGAGCGCAACCAGGCGCAGCAGCTCCTGGCGGCGCTGCCGGCGCGCCTTGGCGCGCATGTGCCGCACGCGCAGCGCGAACTCGATGTTCTCCGCCACCGTCATGTGGCCGAACAGCGCGTAGTTCTGGAATACCAACCCCACGCCGCGCTTGCGGGCGGCGACGTGCGTGACGTCGCGGCCGTGCAGCGCGATGCGGCCATGATCGACGCCGGACAGCCCGGCGATGGCGCGCAGCAGGGTGCTCTTGCCACTGCCGCTGGGCCCAAGCAGCACGAAAAACTCCCCGTCACCGATGTCGAGCGAGACGTCGTTGACCACCGGCGCGCCGGCGTACCGCTTGGTGACCTGATCCAGGGTAATGGACATTGCGGCGATGCTACCGGGGCCGTGACCGGGTCGTCAGTTTCCACCCGGTAACGGGCAGGTGACAAACAGGTTATACGCGCGCCGTCCTAGCGCAGCATCAGCACCCGCATCACCACGGGGTGCCCGCGAGCTCGTGCTTGTAGCGCTGCAGCTCCTCGTGCACGCGCCGCCAGTGCGGGCCGGGCTTACCCGTGCCGACGGGGTGGCCATCGAGGGAGGTCACCGGCTGCACCTCGCGCGTGGCGGACGAGATCCACACTTCGTCCGCGGCGCGCAGCTGCGCCTCGCTGATCGGCACCACCCGGCAGTGTATGGCGGTGCGGGCCGCCATCTCCTCCACCACGCCGCGCGTGGTGCCGGGCAGGATGCGGCGCGAGTGCGGCGGCATGAGCAGCTCCCCGCCGAGCACCACGTGCACGGCGGAAGCGGAGGCTTCCGTCAGCTCGCCATCGCGCAGCAGGATGGTCTCCGCGGCCGCCGCGTCCACGGACACCTGGCGCAGCAGCACGTTCGCCAGCAGCGCGGTGGACTTGATGTCGCAGCGCGCCCAGCGGCTGTCGGGGGCGGTCACGCACGCGACGCCGCGTTCGAGGATGTCGGCGCCGTTCGCCGGCAGGGGGGCGCAGAACGCGAATACGGTGCGGGGGATGTGCGGGAGCGGTGCGTGCGTGCGGCCCGGCTGCGCGCCGCGCGTCACCTGCCAGTACACGTACTGATCGGCGCCGCCGTTGCGCTCGATCAGGGTGCCGAGGATCGCGCGCCATTCCTCGCGCGTGTGCGGATCCGCCATGCTGATGCCGGCGAGGCTGCGCGTGAGCCGCTCGCCGTGGGCGGCGAAGCGGAACGGGCGCCCGCCGTACACCGGCATGAGCTCGTAGACGGCATCGGCGTACAGGAACCCGCGATCGAGCGGGGAGATACGCGCCTCGGTGAGCGGCAGGTATGCGCCGTTCAGGTAGCACAGGGGCAGGGGCTCGGCCATGCTTCGCTTACCTAAGCGCGGGTGCGCTCAAGGGCTCAATGGAACCACAGTGCCACGCTGTCCAGCGCGCGCGTCCACAGCCCGCCCTGGGGTACCGGGGCGAGGGGCATGAGCGGCGCGCGCGCGATCACCTCACCCGTGGCATCCGCCACGCTCAGCTCGCCCACGGGCTTGTCGGCCGCGAGCGGCGCGATCAGCGGCTCGCCGCTCAAGTGCGCACTGGTGCGCACCGCGGCGCCTTGTCCGCGGCCCACGGTCGCGTAGACATCGTACGGCACGCCGACGGCGGCAAACTCGCCCGCCGACTTGTATACGCGCGGTTTCAGCACCGTCTCGCGCGCCGCCTTGACGCGTATGGTCTCGAAAAAGGTGTAGCCGTAGTTCAGCAGTGCGGCACTGGCGTCCTCGCGCGCCCGGATGCTCGGGGCGCCCATGACCACCGACACCAGCCGCATGCCGTTGCGGTTGGCGGAAGTCGCCAGGCAGTAGCCGGCGCTGTCGGTGTGTCCGGTCTTCAGACCGTCGACCGACGGGTCCTTGCCCAGCAGGCCATTGCGGTTGCCCTGACGGATGTTGTTCCACATGAATTCCCGCAGGCTGAACAGCGGGTAGTACTGTGGAAACTCGCGGATCAGGGCGTTGGCGAGCCTCGCCGTGTCGCGCGCCGTGGTGTAGTGCCGGGCGGAGGGCAGGCCGTCGCTGTTCTCGAAGTTGCTCGATTTCATGCCAAGGCGGCGCGCGTACTCGTTCATCATCTGCGCGAATGCCGGTTCGGTACCGCCGACGCGCTCGGCGAGCGCGATGGTGGCGTCGTTCCCGGACTGCACGATCATGCCCTTGACGAGAATGTCCACCGGGATCTGCGTGCCGACCTGCACGAACGTGCGCGAGCCTTCCGCACGCCAGGCGTGCTCGCTGATCGTGACCATGTCGGTGAGTTTCAGCCTGCCTTCCGCGAGCGCCTCAAACACCACGTACGCGGTCATGAGCTTGGTGAGGCTGGCGGGTTCGGCACGCTCGTCGGCGTGATCCTCTCCCAGCACCCGGCCGCTGAAGTGATCGACCAGCAGGTAAGAGCGCGCATTGACCTCAGGAGGCTTGGGTATCGGGCCCGCCGCATGCGCAGGCAGGGTCGCGGCGGTGAGCGCCAGCGCG
>CATPBQ010000046.1 GCA_955652795.1 uncultured Steroidobacteraceae bacterium
ATCCTGGAGGAGCTCGAGACGCGCCTCATCACGGCGGACGTGGGTGTGGAGGCGACCGAGCGCATCCTGGCGGAGCTGCGCACGCGCGTCGCGCGCCAGGAGCTCACGGATGTGGGCGCGCTGATCGGCGCGCTGCGAGGCTGCATCGTGGAGATTCTCGCCCCCTGCGCGCAACCCTTGACAGTCGATGCGGCTCACCGGCCGTTCGTGATCCTGGTGGTGGGTGTCAACGGCTCGGGTAAGACCACGACCATCGGCAAGCTCGCGCGGCGCTGTACCGCCGACGGGCGCAGTGTGCTGCTCGCCGCCGGGGATACCTTTCGCGCCGCCGCGATCGAGCAGCTCGAGGTGTGGGCGCAGCGCGCGGGCGCTGAGTTCGCGGCGCAGCTGCCGGGCGCGGATCCCGGAGCCGTGGTATTCGACGCCCTGCAGGCAGCGCGCGCGCGCGGGATCGACGTCATGCTCGCGGACACGGCCGGGCGGTTGCATAACCAGTCGCACCTGATGGAGGAGCTGAAAAAGATCAGGCGCGTGATCCAGCGCGTCGACCCGACGGCTCCCCACGAGGTGCTGCTGGTGCTCGATGCCAATCAGGGGCAGAACGCGCTCGCCCAGGCGCAGCAGTTCCAGCAGGCGGTGGGCGTGACGGGACTGGTGCTGACCAAGCTCGACGGCACCGCCAGGGGCGGCATCGTGATCGCCATCGCGCAGCAGCTGCGGATCCCGATCCGTTTCATCGGCGTCGGCGAGAGTGCCGAGGACTTCGGCGAGTTTGACGCCGCAGCCTTTGCCGCGGCGCTGGTCGAAGGGCCGCAGGCGGGCTCCGCCGCAGCCGGCGAGGCGGGCACGGCATGATCACTTTCGAGCGGGTGAGCAAACGCTACGCCAGCGGGCGCGAGGCGCTCACCAACGTCAGCTTCAACATCCACAGCGGCGAGATGGTGTTTCTCACCGGCCGCTCCGGCGCCGGCAAGAGCACGGTGCTCAAGCTCATCGCGCTGCTCGAGCGCCCGACGCGTGGCAACGTGGTGGTACACGGCCGCAACACCCGCACCCTCAAAGGGCGGCACATCGCGGCGTTCCGGCGCCGCATCGGCGTGGTGTTTCAGGACCACCGGCTGCTCGCCGATCGGCCGGTGTTCGACAACGTCGCGCTGCCGCTGGCCGTGACCGCAACGCCGCTGAAGGAAATCGACAAGCGTGTACGCGCCGCCCTGGACCAGGTGGGATTGCTCGGCATGGAGCGCGTGCTGCCGCTCGAATTGTCGGTCGGCGAGCAGCAGCGCGTCGGCATCGCGCGCGCGGTGGTGAGCAAGCCCCCGCTACTCATCGCGGATGAGCCCACCGGCAATCTCGACCCGGACCTGTCGCTCGAGGTCATGCGTCTCTTCAGACGCTTCCAGGATGTCGGCGTGACGGTGGTGGTCGCCACCCATGATCTGCACATCGTGCGCGAGTTCGGTCAGCGGGTGATCGTACTCGAGAACGGCCAGGTGCACGGCGATGCCCCCGACTCGCTGCCCTCCGTGGTGGCCACACGATGAGCCTCGCGGTCGCCGGCGCCCGGCACCTGCAGGCGCTGCTCGGTTCCGTGGGCAGGCTCGCGCGCAGCCCGCTCTCGACGCTGCTGACGCTGCTGGTGATCGCGCTCGCGCTCGCGCTGCCCACCACCTTGCGGCTGTTCGTGACCAATGCGCAGCTCGCGACCGGCAACTTCGCCAACGCCGTCGACCTGTCGGTGTACCTGAAGACCGACGTGCCGCTCGCCAAGGCGCAGCAGCTGGCGCAGGCGGCCGGGCAGCGCGCCGACGTGGCCGCGGTGACGGTGATTGCGGCGGACAAGGGACTCGAGGACTTCCGCACCTACTCCGGATTCGGGGAGGCGCTGGAGGCGCTCAAGGAGAATCCGCTGCCGCACGTGCTGCACGTGCGACCCAAGACCGAGGACAGTTCCGCCGCGGCGCTGGAGTCGCTGCGCGGTTACTTCAGCGCCTGGCCCGAGGTGGATCTGGTGCAGGTCGACTCCGAATGGGTCATGCGCTTCAACGCCATTCTCGAGGTGTTGCGGCGGCTGCTGCTGATTGCCGCAGCGCTCCTCGGCCTGGGAGTGCTGGCGGTCATCGGCAACACCATCCGCCTCGAGATCCAGGGGCGCCGTGCGGAAATCGAGGTGACCAAGCTCGTGGGCGGATCCAACTCGTTCGTGCGCCGCCCGTTCCTGTACACCGGCGTGTTGTATGGACTCGGCGGCGCGCTGCTCGCGTGGGGAATCGTCGCGATCGCCGTCGCCGTGCTCGGCGACTCGGTGGCGACCCTCGCCAGGCTCTACGGCAGCCGCTACGTGCTGCGGGGCCCGTCGCGCGATGACATCGGGATTCTGCTCGGCGCCGGGGCGGCGCTCGGGTGGCTGGGTGCGTGGATCTCGGCCGCGCGGCACTTGCGCAGCATCGAGCCGCGCGCCTAGCCCTTAGGCGGGCCGGCGTGCGTGTCAGGTGATCGCCGGTACCGGCGTGGCGAGCGTCAGGAGCGTCGCCTCCAGCCACGTGCGGATGCGGCGCGCGTCGGCCACGCGGGTGTGCTTGCCGAAGGAATTCAGCAGCACGATCACCACGGTGCGGCCCTCGATCAGTGTCTGCATTACCAGGCAGCGGCCCGCGTGCGAGATGTAGCCGGTCTTCTGCACTTCGATCTTCCAGTCCGGCCTGCTCACCAGCGAGTCGGTGTTCCCGTAGCGCATGATGCGCCGGCCGACCTGTACCTCGTAGCCGCTGTCGGTGGAGTATTCACGGATCTGCGGAACCTTGGCCGCGGCCATCACCAGCTTGGACAGATCCTCGGGACTTGCGACGTTCTCATCGGACAGCCCGGTCGGCTCCACGAAGCGCGCATTCGTCATGCCGAGCTCGCGGGCCTTGGCGTTCATGGCGGCCACGCAGGCGGGCAGCCCGCCCGGATAGTTGCGACCGAGGGCGTGCGCGGCGCGGTTTTCCGAGGACATCAACGCCAGGTGCAGCAGGTCGCCACGCGACAGCGTGGTTCCGGGAGCGAGGCGCGAGACCGCGCGACTGCGCTGATTGCGGTCCTCGG
>CATPBQ010000047.1 GCA_955652795.1 uncultured Steroidobacteraceae bacterium
AGGAAGCCTTTGAGAAGCGTCTGGGGCGCGCGCAAGCCGTGGCGCTGAAGAGCGCAGCGTATTTTGCCGCCAGCAGGCTGGCGTCGAGTTGAGCCGGTTCATGGATCGCGACGGATCGGAGCAGTTTCGCGTTTTAATTCGCTACTAAACATGTAGATACATGTATATGACACAGGAGATCAATATCATGTCACTGCACATCGTGAAGTTTCTCAGCCGTTCATTTATTGCGGCGGCACTTCTTGTTCATGTCGGCGGCGCCGTGGCAGCGGATTCCGCTGGCGACGTTCAGCAGCAGATCAGGGAATTGCTCGCCGGGAAAATCGCAACCCGGTCGCAGCCCCCTGCCGAGCGGCGCGCTGACAGGGCAGTGAGGCCCACCGGTGATGCGCAGGAGCTCGCAAGGCGAATACTGCTGGGTGTGACCGAGTCCGGTGTCCAGGGCACTAAGTCGACAACACGGCCCGACAATGCGGCGGCGCCAGTCGAGTTCACCGAGCAAAAAAGCGTGCTCCTCCATGGCGACGCGCAGGCGATGGCGCGGCGGTTACTCCTGGGCCAGGCAAATGCGGCTGGGTCGTGACGTGACCGTTTGCGCCGTTTGGTGAGTTCATAGGAGGGTCATCATGTTGGATCTCGTTGGAGCGATCTTGGGAATGATGGCGATCGCTATAAACCTCGTGGCACTTACGAGTGTCCTGCCAGGCCCGCTTGCTCACCGCCTGAGCCTGGCTGCAATTGCGGGTGCCTGGGTCGGTTTAGCGACAGGGCTTGGCGCGGCCGGAAGATTGGTTTTCTCGCCAGGCCATCCCGTGCCGCTTGTGGGAATACTGTTCGCCGTGCCGTTACTCACCGTAGCTGCGCTCGCGTTCAAATATCCCAGAATGCGAGCCACCTTGATGGCAATTCCCATGCCGTTATTGATTGGCGTTAATGCGCTGCGCGTGCTCGGCGTGCTGTTTCTATTATTGGCAGCAACAGGGCGTCTCAGCGGACCCTTCCCGTATTCTGCCGGCTGGGGAGACATCATCACCGGCGCATTCGCAATTCCGCTCGCATTGAGCGTGGCCCGGTCTCAAAAGCCCCCGGTGGGTGCGATCATGCTTTGGAGTATTTTGGGGACACTCGACCTCTTTGCCGCCGTTGGGCTCGGCATCACCTCAGCCGCCGGAAGCCCACTACAGCTGATTCATGCTGGCGTAGGGTCGGAGGCGATGCAGTACTTACCATTTTGCCTGGTACCTACTGTATTGGTGCCGTTTTACCTGATCACTCACGCGATCATTGCGGCCCAACTCCACGCGCTACGAGCAGCGCCTTACGCCCGAGCGCGCACGCTTGCCGATGCGTAACCAGTGGACAGGCATTCAGCGCCGGGTGCCGATCAGCGTTGCGCGGGGGCGTCGAAGCCTGGATTTGCAGTGTCGCCTGGGTTGGCGTTCGACGGATCACCGCTGCGCAGCAACCCCTGGACGTTCGACCGCAAAGCCTGCGCACCTTGACTCGTGACGGCGCGCTGGCCGGCCGACGGAGTTGCGTGGGTTGCACGATCCAGGAACCTGAGTGCCAAATCGTGGGCCGAACGAGCCGCGGCCTCCTGTTTGGCACGCGCCTGTGCCAGCAGGTCGCGCATGGAGCTGACGCGCACATTGCCGTTCTGCGGCGCGTTGGCACGCTCGTCTGGGCGTGAATCAGCCTGCCTCACCAGCCGGCCGTGCGCCGTGCGCGGCGTGTTTTGCGGGACGGACGTACCGGCGCTCGGCTCGCTCGCACGTCGCCCCGGTGTGCCGCCTGCAAACTCTTCACCATTCCTCGAGAGGCCGGCGGCGCCGTTGTCCGGCGCGCCCAGTGCTCTCGCACCGTCAGGTCTGCCGGGGTTTTCGTCGAGACTGGCGCCATCACCAAGTCCGGCAGACCCGGTACCTTGAAGCGTCGCGACCTTGGCTTGGTACTCTGCCTCGCTTAGAACGCCACTGTTGCGCAGACTCTTCAGGGCCTTGAGTGCATCATCCTGCACCGCGTTTGTCGGTGTGGCGTGCCCTCCACAGCCGACAAGCAGAGCTAACGTCAGGAGTGCGATCTCGTTGCGCAGTGACGATCGGTTCATTGCTGCCCCCCGCAGGCTTTTGCGCATTCTAAACCTCGCGGCAGCCGCGCGCAGATACCGTCCATACGGACGGTTACGGGTAGGGATTTGCCTCCCCGTGGGCGCGGGCGTGGGGCGCCACGCCGCTGGCGGCCCGAGGGTTCCTGTTCGTTGTCAAGCGCTTCCGCGGTGTGTACACACAGCCGGGTCTGAGCCGGCTGCGAGACCGTGGTGTCAGTCCATCGTTTCCATTTGGGTCCGCGGCCGCAGTCAGTCCAAGGCAATTTGCCGGCTCGAGTCGGGTTGTAAGACTCGTCCTACGGGCAGAGTCGCGCTTTGCGGGGTGGGGGTCGCGCTAACCCCAGGCGTATGCTCAACTGTTAACATTCCACCGCGTCGAGTGGAAAACCGGAGAATCAAATGAGACTAGCGTTAAGTTGCGCGTTGCTCGCCAGCGCATTACTGGGCCTGTCTGCCTGCAACAAGGCCGAATCTCCCGACAAGGTTCAAGCGGACGTCGCCAAAGCCAAGAGCGAGGCGGTCGAGGAGAACGCCAAGGCGGACGAGAAAGTGAAGCAAGTCGAGGCCGAGGCCGCTAAAGAGCGGGCGGATGCGGAAGCCAAGGCGACCGACAAGAGTGTCGGCGCTGTAGTGGACGCTGCGGTTACTCAAGCTGAGGGCGCAACAAAAGTCGCTCTGGCGAAGTGCGAGGCGCTGGAGGCTGATGCCCAAAAAGCGTGCAAAGACAAGGCAAACGCCCACATGGATGCAGTAAAAGCGAAAGCGAAAACAGCCAAGTCCGACTGAGTTCCATCCGCCGGCGGATTTCAAACGCCGCTGCGGTGGAGTGTTACCAGACTCGATCACAGCGGGCTCGCGTCCGGCGGGCCCGCTTTTCCTCTTCGTCGGGGAGCTCACCATGAGACCACTAGTCGCTGGGCCGGCAGCGCTCGCGTTGATTTTCGCTGTTGCACTTGCGGGCCACACGCAACAAGGCAGTGGCGCATCGAAACACTATGTTCTGCCTGCGACGGCGGAAAACGTGCAATGGGGCTGGTACGACCCTGGCGAGAAGCCCAAGCTGGTCATCAACTCCGGCGACACCGTGTCCATCGAAACGATCTCGCACTCACTGGGGCAGATAAGACCGGGCGTAGACATGGATGGAATCGTGAAGCTGCGGAAGGAAAACGACGGAGGAGGCCCGCACTCGATTACCGGCCCCATTTACGTGTCAGGGGCGGAACCC
Organism: uncultured Steroidobacteraceae bacterium; assembly: GCA_955652795.1. Taxonomy (GTDB): domain Bacteria; phylum Pseudomonadota; class Gammaproteobacteria; order Steroidobacterales; family Steroidobacteraceae; genus 13-2-20CM-66-19. The sequence continues at coordinate 3,336 of CATPBQ010000047.1, forward strand.
GGCGATACGCTGGAGGTTCGCATACTCAAGATCGTTCCCAAACCCGACGCTTTCAACTTCAACCTGCCGGGCAGGGATTTTCCGACCGTGGGGCTGCTTGCGCCAGAATTCCCCGAAGGATTCGTTCGCTACTACAAGCTCGACCTGGTCAAAATGCAAACGGAGTTCAAACCTGGAATCGTGATCGATCTGCAGCCCTTCCCCGGAACGTTCGCGGTCGGGATCGACCCGAACGAACCCGACGCGAAGGCCGGGCCGCCGATTCACGATGCGAAAGGGCGCACCAGTACGCTGCGGCCCTGGAAAAACGGCTCGAACATGGATCTGAACGAGCTGCAGGCCGGTTCGACGTTGTATCTGCCGGTGTTTCTCAAGGGCGGCTTGATCTGGACCGGCGATTCCCACTGCCGGCAGGGAAACGGTGAGGTAAACCTGACGGCGCTCGAGTGTGCCTACAAGGAAATCGAGATTCGGCCAATCGTGCGCAAGGACCTGAAGACGGACTGGCCATGGGCGGAAACGAAGACCGACTGGATCTTCATGGGTTACGACGAGGATCTGAATCAGGCGATGAAAATCGCCGTTGAGCAGACCGTCCATTGGCTCGCCAGTCAGCAGATCGTCCCGATGAGTCGCGAGGAGGCGTACGCGCTCGCCTCGATCGTGGGGGACTGTCGTGTGACCCAGGTCGTCGATATCCGCAAGGGCGTGCATTGCATGATTCCAAAGCGGGTTTTTGTCGGCTACCAGCAAGCCGCGCACAAGGGCAGCTGAGGGAAACAGCGGCAGGCCTCAGAGCCCGAGGGGATCGGGCAGCCAACGACCTCAGCTCGCCGGTGGAGGGGCGGCGTCGTGCGGCGAGTGCGGATGGATTTCGAGCGCGACCGCCAATCCGAGTCGGCCGAGCAGACCCAGCGTCTCAGGCGTCAGGTCCAGTCGGAAATTCTCGCGCACGAACAGACTGACATGAAGCTCTGCTACGCCTCCATCGGTACTGAGCTGCTCCAGGAATGCGTGTGATCTGCGCAGCTGAGCGAGCGTCTGCAGCAGCACGCTCTCCACCGAAAGCCGGCTGGAAGAGAGTCCCGGCTCCGGCATCAGTCTCCCCATCCAGTAACTCTCTCGATAGGCGCCCTCGCGTGTCTCACCCGCGGCGCCGCGGCGCGGATCGCCGGCTTTCCAGGTGTGTTGCGGTTCGATGCCGAGCGTCTCCGTGATCGTGCGCGGCTCGACGCTGGGGTGGCGGATGCGAAGCGAAATGGTGAATTCGTATTCGGTCATGGAATTGCCCGTTGAATTCAGGAGCGCGCCGCCGAGGCTCCCCCCGCTGCCTGTACAGGTCGACCGGGACTTGAATGCCGACCAAAACACCGCTGCCGGCCGCACGGCACGGCCGGGAGCGGTATCGATGGAACCTACGTTTTAGTAGCGGCGCGGGCCGCCGCGGTTGCCGCCGCCCGGCCGCTCGCGATCCTGCGCTTCGTTGACTTTGAGGGGACGGCCATCGAAGTCGGTACCGTTCAGCGCCTGCATGGCGCGGGATGCGTCGGCATTCGACATCTCCACGAAGCCGAAGCCGCGCGGGCGACCCGTGTCGCGATCGGTGATCAGAGAGACCTTCTCGACGGTTCCGTGCTTGGAAAACAGGGCGCGGACGGCCTCATCGGTCGCAGTGAAAGGGAGATTTCCGACATATAGTTTGGTCATTTGCAGAGTACTCACGAGAGAATAGAAAACAACGGCAGGTAAAACCTGCCTCCTGGTTCGTCAAGCTTTGCGAGGGTGTAGAGATGGCCGGATGGAGCGTCGGTAGCGCACTGGGGCCAAGGCAGACAAGCCGAAAGTTACGAGCCGGCAGTCAGATTACAGGTTTTTCTGCAACGCCGCCATCTTTCCTATTCGGAATGCGCGTCAGGCGCCGCCATGGCCGCGCGCGTCTTTGCGCCGGCTCTGCCGGGCGCAGCCGGCGGCACTCAGGCTCAAAATGTGCGCAGGCGAGAGGGGATAAAACGCGCGCTCGTCAGCGTGCGTGGAGCATTGCGCTCACCAGGGAGAAGGCGCAAGGTGAGGCATCCGCTCGACGATCTGCCGGCCCCGGCGCGAGCGAGGAGTACCCCATGGACCATGCTGCAGCGACGCTCGCCATCCGCAGGCGACTGAGGCAGCGAACTCTGCCGCACGGTGAGTTGTGGCGCCGCCTGGGCGAATATACCGGCGGAGGTTCGTGTGGCGGATGTGGCGAGCGCATTACCTCAGCGCAAGCGTCCTATGCCGTAGACTTCACGCCGGGCGTAACTCCGCAGACGATCCGATTTCATCGCGCCTGTTTCGAGATCTGGCAGTGCGAATGCCAGACTGCGCGGCCGTCCTAGCCAACGCGTTCAGGTGTCGCTGTGATAGGTCGCCGTAACCGTGTAGATCAGGTGCAACTGACAAGGTCGCTTTGAGGCGTAATCCCGCACACGCAGGCCGGAGCACTCCAGTACCCCTGCAGCCTGATGCGCTGGGTCGGCGAGTGCCGCCTTGACGGCACTGGTGAGATCGAACTGTCCGTCGCAGTCGGCATAAGGACAGGGGAACTCGAAGAACGCCCGCGCCGGCGGATGCAGTACGTGTGACTGCAGTGTCGGTGTGCTCGAGGTCGTGCTCTCGAACTTCAGCTCCAGACGCAGATGTTGGACGGCTGGGAACGCGACCCGCAGCGCCAGCGAGGCTGCCCGGTCGCGACGCAACCGGTCCATGCGCTCCTGGCGGGCGGCGGCGCTGAAACGTGCGGGGTTCACGTTGCGCTCCCGGTAGTCGGATCACCCGGTGTGGCCGAGGCTTCCACCTGGCCGGTCTCGGGGTTCTCGCCGGGAGCGCTCGGGCGAGCTGACCGACGTTGCTGCTTCTCCTGCTGGCGCGCCTTGCGCGCCAGTTCCTTCTGTTTTCTTGCCTGATGGTAGTTCGGCTTGGCCACGAGGCTCTCCTGTGTCGCTGAAATGGAAGCCCCGGGGCAGGCTCGCGGTCCGACCCACGGGACGGCATGGGCTTGCGCGAAGGGGTCGTGGTCGGCGCGCAGCTCAGCAACACTTTACTCCAGAATTGGACAGTCGGCTCGGCCGGCATGATGCGGACCGGACCCTATGCGGGGGAGCGAGGGTGATCAGTGCGCTCCGCGCCTTGCAGTCAGTGTCCCGCCGCCACGGCGGCGATTAGGCTGCACTGTGGCATGATGGGCTGAACGGTCATGGGCGTGAATTCGCAAACCATCGCGTCGTCCATCATCGATCCTACCGACTGGGTCGAATACGCCGCGCGCAAGCACCCACACCGATCATTCCTCAGGACCCCGGCGGGTCGACAACTCAGTTATGAGGCTTTGCACGAGCAGTCCGCGCGTCTCGCGTCCGCACTGATGCGGCGCGGCGTGGCCTGTGGCGATCGTGTTGCGGCTCGAGTCGAAAAGTCCCCGGAGGCGGTACTGCTTTATGTCGCCTGCCTGCGCATGGGCGCGGTGTTTGTGCCGATCAATGTCGCCAGCTCGCCCAACGAAGTTGACTACCTGTTGCGCGACTCGAGCCCTCGCATCGCCATCGTGCCTCCAGGCGAGAGAGCCGTGCTCGCAGCGCTGGCCGATCGCGCCGGCATCCAGTGCGTCGAGACGCTCGGCGCGGACGGGGAGGGCTCTCTGTCGGAGCTCACACGGCTCTGCGACCCCGAGCGCAAATCGATGGGGCCTCATGACGCAGGTTCGCCGGCGGCGATCGTGTACACCTCCGGAACCACGGGTCAGTCAAAAGGCGCGATTCTGACGCGTGCCAATCTTGCGTCCAATGCGACGGTGCTGGCCGAGGCGTGGCGTTTCACCGGCCAGGACGTGCTGATGCACACCCTGCCGCTGTTTCACATACACGGACTGTTTGCAGCGATCAATACCGTGCTTGCGTCAGCCTCGAGCATCCTGCTGCTGCCAAAATTCGAACTCCACTCAGCATTGAAACACATGTCCGAAGTCACGGTTTTCATGGGTGTGCCGACCCACTACACGCGCCTGCTGCAGGACCGGGGGCTGAATCGCGAGGCGACCGCGCACATGCGGCTGTTCGTCTCCGGGTCGGCGCCCTTGCTGATCGAAACCCATCAGGAATTCCTCCGGCGCACCGGTCACGTGATTCTCGAACGCTACGGAATGACCGAGACGCTGATCAACGCCTCGAATCCTTACGACGGTCCCCGGGTCCCAGGCTCGGTCGGACCTCCTCTGCCGGGCATCGCGGTCCGCGTGACCAACCGCGACAGTGGCGCCGTGGAACACAAGTCGGATGTGATCGGTACCCTCGAGATCGCGGGACCGAACGTCTTTGCGGGTTACTGGAGGGATGCCGAAAAAACCAGCGCCGAGTTCACCGCCGACGGCTGGTTCAAGACGGGAGATCTTGCCCGCATCGATCGCAATGGCTACCTGCACATCGCAGGTCGAGTCAAGGATCTCGTGATCAGCGGCGGCTGCAATGTCTATCCCAGGGAAGTCGAGTCGGAGTTGGATGCGCTGCCGGGCGTCGCGGAAAGTGCCGTCTTCGGCGCTCCCCATCCGGATTTTGGCGAGGGGGTTACTGCTGTCATTGTGCCCGAGGCCGGGGCCGTGCTGTTGGAAGCACAGATCATCGAGTCCCTCAGCGCGCGCCTGGCTCGCTACAAGGTCCCCAAACGCGTACTGCTGGTCGCGGAGCTGCCCAGAAATGCGATGGGCAAAGTGCAGAAGAGTGCGTTGCGTGCAACCTACGCATGCCTCTATCGTGCTTCCTGACTGCCTGCTTGGGGGCTGGGCCGCTTACCCATCGACGACCGGAGACGGACCATGTGCGACAACGACTCGCTCGAGGACATGATCGAATATCAGCTCAGGTCGGCCGGGCTGTCGCGGCGACAGTTTGGAGCGTTGACCTTCGGCGCCGGCGTGGGCTCGCTCCTGCCAGCCGTCGCAGGTGCCGCAGCGGAGGCGAAGGAATCGGAAGTCGACATCAAGACACCCGACGGCACCGCGGATGCTTACTTCGTGCATCCTTCCAGTGGCACGTATCCCGGTGTGTTGATGTGGCCGGATATCTACGGCCTGCGCCCGGCCTTCAGGCAGATGGGGAAGAGACTCGCCGAATCAGGCTACTCGGTCCTGGTCGTCAACCCTTTCTACCGGACGAAGCGGGCGCCCACCGCTCCCGAGCACGCGGATTTCGAGGATCCTGCCACACACGCAGCGCTCATGGCGCTGGCCGGCTCGCTGACGGCGCAGACCGCCGTGACGGACGCCAAGGCTTTTGTTGCCTGGCTGGACGGCCAACCGTCGCTCGACCGCAAGCGCAGGATGGGGACGACCGGTTACTGCATGACCGGGCCGTTTACACTGCGTACGGCGGCAACGTTCCCTGATCGCATCGGCGCGGGTGCTTGCTTTCACGGCGGCAGTCTGGTGACTGACAAACCAGACAGCCCGCATCTGCTGGTACCGAAGATGAAAGCACAGTATCTCTTCGCCATCGCGGAGAGCGACGACCAGCGCCAGCCCGAAACGAAGAACGTGCTGCGTGCAGCATTCGCCACAGCGAAGTTGCCTGCTGAGATCGAGGTGTACGCCGGTACCATTCACGGTTGGTGCCCGACCGACTCGCGCGTCTACAACCACGATCAGGCGGAAAAGGCCTGGAGCCGGATGCTGGCGCTGTTCAAGACGGCGCTGGCGTAGCAAGGGTCGCAGCCATGGCGGGTAATCCATCCATCAGCCCGATCAGCGACCGTAATCTGTCTTTGTTGGCATCGCTGAGAGCTTGTGCATGCCAGTGGAGCTCCTGCCCCAGCTCCTCACGCAGCTCGCGCGCTGCGGCATCCACGGCCGCCGCGGCGGTCATCTGTGAATTCTCATCTGCGCGCGCGCCGCTCTCGCTAGGGTTCGCACGCGAATGCGTGACATATGCCTGGTAGGAAGCGG
>CATPBQ010000048.1 GCA_955652795.1 uncultured Steroidobacteraceae bacterium
CGCGCTCACGTTCTTCACATCGACCACCTGGGTCACGATCGCATCCGAGGTGGCGCTCACGTGGTCGGGCAGGTCGACGGACGGGATCTGGCGCGCGTTGGCATCGGGGAGGATCTTGACCACGTCCCCGGCCTGCACCGCAATGAAGCCGTACACCTGCAGGATGGACAGGAACGCCTCGTAGAATGCTGCCGGCGACATCGGGGTCGAGGACAGCATCGTCACCTGCGCACGCACCCGCGGGTCGATGATGAAGTTCTTGCCGGTGGCGGCGCTGACCGCTTCGGCGATCTGCGTGATGTCGGCGTCCTTGAAGTTGGGGGTGATGCGTTGTGCCGGCTGGGCCGGCTGTGCCGGCTGCTGCGCCGAGCCGAGCGAGGCTGCCATCAGCACCGCGAGCGCGCACCCTGCAAATGAACGAGAACCTGTCACTGGATCTACCCCCAAAAAAAGCGCGCCGGCCCGCTACTGGGCGCTGCCGTCGCCGCCCGGTGCTTCGGGGGGCGGCGGCACCGGCGGCTGATCAGCCGCCGCAGGGCTGCCCGCGCCGCTCGGCGGCGGCGACCCCGTGGCCAGGGCGTCCGCCTCCTGCGCGACCTGGGCGATATTCAAAGTGAGATCTTGCTGCTGGCCCTGACGAATGAGTGTGACGCGCGCCTCACTGGAGCTACCCAGGGTGCGCAAAATCTGCTCGCCACGCTCGCGGTCATCGAGCGGGGTGCCATTGATCGCCGTCACCTGATCGCCGGGGCGCAGCCCTAAGCGCGTGAACGCGGCGCGGTTGCGGCCCGGGTACACGCGGAAACCGTTCATCCGGTTATGGTCCATCACCGGTTGCGGCCGCAGAATATCCGCGAGCAGTCCCGGCTGCTCGCTGATCATGCGGCGCATGCGCTCGATCGCCGGGTTCTCGTTCTGCAGCGCGGCGGTCGAGGGCGGCGGGGCGTTGCCCGCGTTCATCTGGCGCGGCAGGGACAGGGACTCGAGCTGTCCGTCGCGATCGATCACCACGCGATCGTTGTAGACCGAGTGCAGCTTCGCCCCGCCGGGAACGTTGTCTCCCACGGCATACACTTTCGCGGTCTGCGCGTTCTGTCCGAGGATCGCGAGGCCATTTTGCGGATCATTGCCGGAGATGATTCCGGTCAGCACCAGCGGCATGCTCGTCTGCGGCGCGTTGGCGCCGTCCTGCCTGAGGGCCGGCGCCGCGCCGAACAGGTGGGCATTGGTGATGGCGGCCAGATCGACGAGACGGGAGCGCCCGGACGCGTGGCGCACGGTGCCACCCGCACCGCCGCGGCTGGCACGGGCCAGATCGGTCAGGATCAGAGCGGCCTGCACCCCGAGCGCGATGGCGAGGATCCAGGTCGCAATCCGTGGCCCATCGCGCAGCAGCCGCGTGCGCCAGCGATCGCTCACGGGAAGAGCTTCGAGCCAGGAAGCGGCGTTCATGGGCTGACCGGCATGAGCTTAATGGTAGTCCTCGAGACTCCTCGCGGGCGTGACAAGGTGCGCAGCGGGCGTGACCAGGGGCGCACCCAGCACCCTGCCGCGTCTGGTGCGGCGGCGCAATCATACGGGTGTGGTGCTTGTGCTCTCAAGCGATTGTTTCTGCAGGAGTAACTACTACGCATTCTGGCAGGCTTGTGTTGCCGTTTCGCGACCCATATAAAGCAGTCATGCCCGACCCGCATCCGGTCCGCCCCGACACCGGCGTCGTCGTTGAAGAGGCGCGGCCGGAGGTCAAGCAGCCGCCGCTGTACCGGGTTGTGCTCCTGAACGATGACTACACCCCCATGGAGTTTGTGGTCGATGTGCTGGAAAAGTTCTTTGCGCTGAACCGCCCGACGGCAACGCGCATCATGCTCGAGGTCCACACCCGGGGTAAGGGGGTCTGTGGGGTCTTCACATACGAGATCGCTGAAACTAAGGTGGCGCAGGTGACGACGTATGCGCGGGATCACCAGCACCCGCTCATGTGCACGCTGGAGGAGGCCTGAGGCCGCCTGGGCTGTAACGGGGAATGGTTTGCCTGAACGCTCAACCTGAAAGGTCCGTCTAAAGTGCTGTCCAACGAGCTCGAGTACTGTCTCAACGACGCGTTCCACCAGGCGCGCGAGGCGCGTCACGAGTACCTGACGGTCGAGCACCTGCTGCTCGCGATCCTCGACACCCCGCGTGTGCGCGAAGTGCTGCGCGCCTGCGGCGCGGACACCGTCAAGCTCAAACAGGAGCTGAAGGACCACATCGACCAGTCGACCCCGCGGCTCGAGGAGGGCGAAGAGCGCGAAGTGCAACCGACGCTCGGGTTCCAGCGGGTGCTGCAACGCGCCGTCTTTCATGTGCAGTCGAGCGGCAAGAAGGAAGTCGGCGTGAGCAACGTGCTGGTCGCGATCTTCAGCGAGAAGCAGAGCCACGCGGTGTTCCTGCTCAACCGCCAGCACGTCACGCGCCTGGATGCCGTCAACTACATCTCCCACGGCATGTCCAAGGTCGCCGAGGAGAAGACCGACAAGGAGGATGCGTCCGGGGACGGGGAACGCGAAGGCGAGGGCGGCAGCGCGCTCGAGAAGTACACCACCAATCTCAATCGCATGGCGCAGGACGGGCGCATCGACCCGCTCATCGGCCGCAAGCTCGAAGTCGAGCGCACCATCGAGATCCTGTGCCGCCGCAGGAAGAACAATCCGCTCTACGTCGGTGAAGCCGGTGTGGGCAAAACCGCGATCGCCGAAGGCCTCGCGCGCCTGATCGTCGAGGGTAAGGTGCCCGAGGTGCTGTCCGACTGCACCATTTTCGCACTCGACATGGGCGCCCTGATCGCCGGCACCAAGTACCGCGGCGATTTCGAGAAGCGCCTCAAGGGCGTGATCACCGAGCTGAAGAAGCTCCCCGGCGCGATTCTGTTCATCGATGAGATCCACACCGTCATTGGCGCCGGCGCCGCATCCGGCGGCGTGATGGACGCCTCCAACCTCATCAAGCCGGTGCTGACCAACGGCGAGATCCGCTGCATCGGCTCCACCACCTACCACGAGTACCGCGGCATCTTCGAGAAGGACCACGCGCTGGCGCGGCGTTTCCAGAAGATCGACGTGGTCGAACCGTCGGTGGCGGAAACGATCGACATTCTCTTTGGACTCAAGCCGCGCTTCGAGGAGCATCACGGCATCACCTATGCCGACGAGGCGCTGCGCGCGGCGGCCGAACTGGCCGCGCGGCACATCAATGAGCGGCATCTGCCCGACAAAGCCATCGACGTGGTTGATGAGGCCGGCGCGCGCGCGCGGCTGAAACCCATCGCCGAGCGCGAGGCGATTGTCGAGGTGCGCCACATCGAGGACGTCGTGGCGCGCATGGCGCGCATACCGGCGAAGAACGTCTCCTTGTCCGACCGCGAGATCCTGCGCAACCTCGACCGTAACCTGAAGC
>CATPBQ010000049.1 GCA_955652795.1 uncultured Steroidobacteraceae bacterium
ACACGCGTTACGTTGCTCGCGCGCATGGTGCGAAATTTCAGGATCGTGAACGGCTCGCGTCCACGGCCGACGCGAGGCTGCCAGAAGAGCGGTGGACCGCCGTCTTCGAGCCACACCGCGATAGTGACGCCGGCGACCACGGGTGCGAACAGCATGCAGGCCGTGCCAGCGACGAGGAGGTCAAGGGCGCGCTTGCCGCGATACGGGTTCATGCTATCCATGGTTCGCTCGTGCCAGGGTGTCCGCGACAACCCGGCCAAATCGCCGCTCCCTCTGGCCATACGCCTCGAGCGCGTGTTGGAAGGCCGGTTGGTCGAAATCCGGCCACAGGCAGTCCACGAATAAAAGCTCTGCGTACGCGCACTCCCACAGCAGGAAGTCGCTCAAGCGCTGCTCGCCACCGGTCCGGATCAGGAGATCCACCTCGGGTGCCGGCGCCGTTGCATGATCGACGTCCGCGAGTCGCTCGGCGAACCGCGCACGGTCGACGTCGGGCTCGGATTGCAGGCGTCGGCAGGCTTCGACGAGGCTGTGTTGCGAGGAGTAGTCCACGGCGATGCGCAGACGCATTCCACGGCAATGCGCGGTGGCCTGCTCGCTGCGCTCGATCGACTGGCATAAGTCCGCAGGCAGTCGATCCCGCCGACCGATGACATTGATGCGGATGGACTCATCCAGGCAGCGCTGTGTCTGAGTGAGCAGATGCCGCCGCAGCAGCGCGAACAAGGCACTGACTTCGGCGCCTGGCCGGCTCCAATTGGCGGCCGAGAATGCGTACAGAGTCAGAGTCGTGATTCCGTGCCGCAACGCTGCCTCCACGGCGGCGCTGACGGCCTTCGCGCCGGCGTGATGCCCGGCGCTGCGTGGCAGGTGACGAAGCGACGCCCACCGTCCGTTGCCGTCCATGATGATTGCAACGTGCATGATGAAGTACTTTGTCAGCGCCTGCGGGTCGCCTTGATCACGGCTTCGACGTGGTCGAGATACCGATTCAACGCCGTCCTCCCGAGCGACGTGAGTCGATAGACCGACTGCGGACGACGATCTTCAAAGGACTTGGTACAGGTCAGGTATCTAGCCTCTTCGAGCTTGCGGGCGTGCGCGCTCAGGTTGCCGTCGCTGACCTCAAACAGCTCTTTGAGCTCGTTGAACGTGAGCTGCTCCCGCACCGCCAAAGCACTCATGATTCCGAGACGCACGCGCTCGTACACCAACCGATCAGCTTTGGCATCAACATGTTCACGAGGCGGCCCAGGCACGGTCGCCAACTTCGGACGTTTCGGCGTTGCCGCTTCAGCGGCCGCGCGCGCCCTCACCCTAGCGGCCATGGTCTGCGCGTCCGATCAGCAAGCCAAAAAGCAGGTGCAGACCACCGAATCCCGTGCCGAGCATGAGCGTCTGGAGATTGTCGGGCAGCACGAGCGCGAGCAGCCCCAGTGAGATGAATAATCCGCCCATCACGGCGAGGGTTCCGGTGGTGGGTACGCTGGCGGCGACCAGGGCGCACCCGTAGAGCAGCAACCACGTGCCGGGAATGGCGTGCAGGTTGCCCGCGCTCCAATGTACCGCCGTCATGACCGCGCCCGCGAACATCGAGGGGATCAGGCACAGGGCGAACTTCCGAACGGGCGTACCCGACAGCCTCAGCCCCCGCAGGGACGAGGGTCGCGCCTTCAGCGCGATGCCCAGGCTGGCAGCGACGGCAGCGGCGAGCAACCAGATGCCGAGCCAGTGCTCGCGCAGGCCGGCAGTGGACGAGAGCACGGCGGCGAGCAGACCCACGATACCCATGGCGCTTCCGGCGGATCCCGGGACCGCGATCGATGACGCCGCCTCCATGCTCCCGCGTATGTAGCGCAGCGTCGCAGCGACCTGGGAATCGATCCGGACGGTATTGGCGGACTGCACGCTCTGCTTCTGCGGGTAGCTCACGAGCTCGAAGCTAGCCCCAGGCCTGTGTGTTGTCAAGTACTCTGCAGAACAGAGTAAACCCGATGAGAGCGGCGCAATGGGGGGCCTCTACAGGATATAGCGGCTCAGGTCCTCATCCTGGACCAGCGCTCCGAGGTGATCGTCGACGTACTGCGCGTCGATGGTCACGGAGCCCTTGCCGTCGGGCTTGCCGTTCTGCTCTGCCGCCTCGTAGGAGACGGTCTCGAGCAGGCGCTCCATGACGGTGTGCAGGCGCCGCGCACCGATGTTCTCGGTGCGCTCGTTCACCTGAAAGGCGATCTCGGCGATGCGCCGCACGCCATCCGGCGCGAACCCGACCTGCACGCCTTCGGTCGCCATCAGCGCCTTGTACTGCGTGGTGAGCGACGCATCGGGCTCGGTGAGAATGCGCACGAAGTCGCCCACTTTCAGCGAGTCGAGCTCCACGCGGATCGGCAACCGGCCCTGCAGTTCCGGGATCAGGTCCGAGGGCTTGGAGAGGCTGAACGCGCCGGAGGCGATGAACAGCACGTGGTCGGTCTTCACCGGGCCGTACTTGGTCGCCACCGTCGAGCCCTCGACCAGCGGCAGCAGGTCGCGCTGCACGCCCTCGCGCGAGACGTCCGCGCCGAGCGTCTCCTGGCGGCGCGTCACCTTATCGATCTCGTCGATGAACACGATGCCGTTCTGTTCGGCATTGGCGAGCGCCTGGACCTTGAGCTCGTCCTCGTTGATGAGCTTGCCGGCCTCCTCGTCGGTCAGGAGCTTCAGGGCCTCGCGCACCTTCAGCTTGCGGGTGCGGGTGCGGTTGCCGCCCAGGTTCTGGAACATCGACTGCAGCTGCTGCTGCATCTCTTCCATGCCCGGAGGCGCCATGATGTCCACGCCCATCGGCAGGATGCGCAGCTCGATCTCGATCTCCCGGTCATCAAGCTCGCGCTCGCGCAACATCTTGCGGAATTTCTGGCGCGTCTCCCCGTCGCGCGCGGGCGCAGGCTCGTCGGTGGAGAACCCCATCATGCGCGGCTTGGGCAGGAGCGTGTCCAGCACGCGCTCTTCGGCGGCGTCCAGCGCCCGCTCACGCACCTTGGCCATCTCCTGCTCGCGTGTGATTTTCACGGCGACGTCGGCGAGATCCTTGACGATCGAGTCGACGTCGCGGCCGACATAGCCTACCTCGGTGAACTTGGTGGCCTCCACCTTCACGAACGGCGCGTTGGCGAGCTTCGCCAGGCGCCTGGCGATCTCGGTCTTGCCGACGCCGGTCGGGCCGATCATGAGAATGTTCTTGGGCGTGATTTCCTGCCGCAGGGGCTCCTCGACCTGCATGCGACGCCAGCGGTTGCGCAGTGCGATGGCCACGGCGCGCTTGGCGGCGTCCTGGCCCACGATATGCTTGTCGAGTTCCTGGACGATCTGGCGGGGCGTTAGGGATGACATGATGCTCAGACCCCGGCGCCCTGGGTGCGCTTCAACTCCTCGATGACCACGTTGCGGTTGGTGTAGATGCAGATGTCGGCGGCGATGTTCAGCGAGCGCTCCACGATGCTGCGGGCATCGAGAGTGGAGCCTTCCAGAAGCGCGCGCGCGGCGGCCAGCGCGAACTGCCCGCCCGAGCCGATGGCGGCCACGTCGTAGTCGGGCTCGATCACGTCCCCGTTGCCGGAAATCACCAACAGCTTGTCAGGATCCCCCACCAGCAGCAGCGCTTCCAGACGCCGCAGGTAGCGGTCCGAACGCCAGTCCTTGGCAAGCTCGATCGCGGCGCGCGTCAGGTTGCCGTACTTCTCGAGCTTGCCTTCGAAGCGCTCGAACAGCGTGAAGGCATCGGCGGTGCCGCCGGCAAAACCGGCGAGCACCCTGTCGTTCGCGAGCCGGCGCACCTTGCGTGCGTTGCCCTTCATGACGGTGTTGCCGAGGGTGACCTGGCCATCTCCGCCCAGGGCAAGCGCGCCGTTGCGGCGCACGCCAAGGATAGTCGTGCCGTGAGGATTGAAGCCTGACTTGTCGCTCATCGGGTTTCCGTAAGTTTGCGCGCGGGCGGTGAGATCGGCGCACGTCGCTCGTGCGTGATTTCAGGCCCCAGCCTGCGCCTCAGGCCTTCCTGCGCGCCCGCGGGTGTGTAGCGTCGTAGATACGGGCGAGATGCTGGAAATCAAGATGAGTGTAGA
>CATPBQ010000050.1 GCA_955652795.1 uncultured Steroidobacteraceae bacterium
GTCGTGGGGGTGGTGGGGGTCGTGGTCGGAGTCGTGGTGTTGGATGTCGTCGCCGTGGCGGTGGTGCCCGTCGTGGTCGTCGAGGTGCCGGCCAATGCGGCGCCGACATTTCCTACCGGCACCTTGAGCGTGCCGTGGATGCCGATGCCCTTGTCAGGATTGAGCAGCTCCAGGGGCAACTGGTGCGTCGTGCCGGCGCTGTCGACGTAGTCCGCTTCCGCGTTGTAGCGCGCGCCCGCGGTCCGCGCCGAGGTCGTCAGGGCCGCGGCCGCATCCACCGGGATAAGGCGTACCTGCGAATAGGTTCCGGGGGCGAGCTTCAGTCCGGTGACGAGGCTGCCGAGGTTGCCGCCGGACTGCGTCACCAGGTCAACCGTGGCCGGTGTCGACAGGGGAAACTTGATCCAACCGCCGTCGTCGGGACCGGCAATCGCGCTGGTGTTGAACCACACTGCCTGAGCGCTGATCCACACGTGCGAGTATTGCGCGGGGGTGTTGCCGGTCACCGACACGTCGGTACGCGTCGAGCAGCCGGCCACGGCGCAGCACAGGCCCCCGATCGAGACGGCAAGCGCGACAGATATCCGGTTCATGGTGCCAATCGCTGTGCCATGCTGGAAACGATGATGTCCCAACTGGCCTGGGCCCGCAACGCGCGGGCGGCCGGTCACGGGGTCAAATTGTGGTCGCGTTCATCAGCTCTGGCGGGTAAATTAGACGCGCCCGGACAAAGTCTGTACAGTGCGCGGCGCTTAACGTCTTCCAGTGCTCGGTCAGCACCCGTTTCGCTCGCAGTCCGTGCCTCATCGGCGCACTTCGATTTACCATTAACTCCAAGCCTCGCGTCTGACCGCCGCAGCCGAAAGTGCTGCCGGGCGAGTTCGACAACAGAGGTCTTCCTTAACATGTCATTTACCAATCTCGGGCTGAGACCCGAGCTATCGCGTGCCGTGGCCGAAAAGGGCTACCTCACCCCCACCCCCATCCAGCGCGAGGCCATCCCCGCGGTGCTCGCCGGCCGCGATGTGCTGGCCGGCGCGCAGACCGGCACCGGCAAGACGGCGGCATTCGTCTTGCCGATCCTGCAGAACCTGGCATCGCACCAGGCAGGCGCGCCGCGGGCGCTGGTGCTGACGCCGACGCGCGAGCTCGCGGCGCAGGTCGCCGAGAGCGCCCGCGACTACGGCCGCCATACCGGGCTGCGCACCGTCGTGATTTTCGGTGGCGTGAGCGAGAAGCCGCAGATCGAGGCGCTGCGCACCGGGTGCGACCTGCTGCTCGCCACTCCGGGGCGGCTGCTCGATCTCGCGCAGCGACGGCTACTTGAGCTGCGCCAGGTGCGGTGCTGCGTGCTGGACGAGGCCGACCGCATGCTCGACATGGGTTTCATTCACGCCATCCGCCAGATTCTGAAACTCCTGCCGCGCGAGCGCCAGAATCTCATGTTCTCGGCGACCTACTCCGAGGAGATCCGCGAGCTCGCAGGCCGTTTGCTGCGCAATCCGGTGGCGATCGAGGTCGCAGCGCGCAACGCGGCTGCCGAGCGCATCGAGCAGCACGTCTATCGCCTGCCGCAGGAGCACAAGCGGCATCTGCTGGCGCACCTCATCAACAGCGGCAACTGGCACCAGGTGCTGGTGTTTACCCGCACCAAACATGGTGCCAACCGGCTGACGCAGCAGCTCGAGGGCAGCGGCGTTCGCGCCGCCGCGATCCACGGCAACAAGAGCCAGGCGGCGCGCGTGCGGGCGCTCAAGGATTTCAAGGAGAACCGCATCACGGCACTCGTGGCGACCGAGGTCGCCGCCCGCGGACTCGATATCAAGGAGTTGCCGCACGTGGTCAACTACGAGCTGCCGAACGTGCCCGAAGACTACGTGCACCGCATCGGTCGCACGGCGCGTGCCGGTGGCTCCGGTTCGGCCGTCTCCCTGGTGTCGCCGGAGGAGGCGCCGTTGCTGCGCGAGATTGAGAAAGTGCTCCGGCACACCTTGCCGGTGGCAGCCTTGCCGGCCTATCCGGTGGGCGCAGCCCCTGCCGCCCACGCGCCGGTCGCGCGCGTGGCCGCGATCGCCGGCGCTCTTCGCCACGACGGGCGCCGCTTGCAAGCAGGCCCGCGCCCGGGACGCCGTCCGCCATCGCGCAGCCGCGTTGCGGCGCCCTCCGCATCCTTCCCGCGCGCGCGCCGGCCGGTGTAGCCTCACGGCATGAGACCGGTGCGGTCCCTGGGCGGCTGGCTCCTGGTTGTGTGGGCGGCGGGCACCACGTGCGCCCAGGCGCACGCGCACCTGCAGGCCAGTATCCCCCGCGAGGGCAGCACCCTCGGCACGGCGCCGGCCGCACTCGTGCTGCAGTTCTCGGAGGCCGCGCGCCTGACCGCGTTGTGGATCGAAAAGAGCGGCGGTGAGAAGCAAAAACTGACGCCGCTCCCAACGGAGCCGCAGAGCAGGATCGCGGTGCCGCTGCCGAAACTGGCTCCCGGGGACTATGTCGTCAGCTGGCGGGTTCTCGGGAGCGACGGCCACGTGGTGCCCGGCAAGATCCGCTTCACGCTCACTCGATGACCGATCTCGCCTGGGTCGCGCTGCACGCCGCGAGTCTCGTGCTGCTGTTCCAGGCGGCGGGCGCGGCGCTCTTCACCGCGGCCTTTGCCCACCGGCTCACCCGCTCCGCGCCCGCTATCCGCCGTACCGGCGTGCGCGTGGCGGCGGGGGCGCTCACGGTGCTCGCGGCGCAGTACCTCTTCGAGCCCGTGCACCTGGCGGGAGAGTGGGCCGGCATCGCCGACGCGTCTCTTCACCGGCTGGTTCTGGGCTCTTCCACCGGCGCTGCGCTCGCGGTGCGGGCCGCCGGTCTTGCGGGCGTGGCGATCGGGCTGCGGCGCGAGGGTTTGGCCGCGAAGAGCACGGGTATCGCAGGCAGCCTTACCGCGGTGGGCTCGTTCGCGTTGACGGGGCACACCGCGCTCGATGCGCACCGCCTCGTGCTCGCGCCGCTGCTGCTCGTTCACCTCATCCTCGTCGCGTTCTGGTTCGGTTCACTGTGGCCGCTGCGGCAGCTGTGCGCCCTGGAGCCGCGCGAGCAGGCGGCGCGCGTGATCGAGGCGTTTTCATCCGGCGCGCTGGCGTTCGTGCCGCTGATCCCGCTCGCAGGCGCCGGCATCGCGGCGGTGCTGCTGCCGGGTTTCGCCGCGCTGCTGGCGCCCTATGGCCTGCTGCTCAGCGCCAAGCTGATGCTGTTCGCGGCACTGATGAGTCTCGCTGCGCTCAACAAGCTGCGGCTGGCCCCCGCGCTGGGGCGCGGGGAGCCCGGTGCGCTGCTGCGGTTCCGGCGCTCGGTGGCCGCGGAATATATCCTCATCTGCGCGGTGTTCGCCGTGACGGCCGTGCTGACCGGGTTCTTTTCGCCCGCGCAGACCGAGCGCGATCCGACTGGAAGTACGCCGGCTACGGCGCACGCATGATGGCGCGGCGTACGTCGGCGAGCGGCGCACTGTCGGAGAGCCGAACGGAGGAACCTTGGGGCTCCACGCCCAGCTGCTGCCACAGCCTCATGAGATCGGGCGTGACGGGCCTGTCTTTCATCTGCGCATACAGATCCTCGAGCGTGGTGGTGCCGACCGCGCCATCGCCGGTGCGCAGGACGCGCTCGATTGGCCAGTCCGCGGCAAGCCCGCCGCTGGCGCGCGCCACGGCGCGCAGCGCGTCCTGTAACCCGATGCGGTTGTGCGACTGCTTGCGGATCTCGACGTCCGCGAGCAGACAGAACATGGCGCCGCCCCAGTAGGTGCGCCCCCACGTGTGAGTATGGTCGAGTCCGCGGTCATCCGGTTGCGGCATTCCGCGGGGCATCTGCCGGATCTGTTCCGACCACACGTCCGCTTCGCTGCGGTTGCCGGCCTGCAC
>CATPBQ010000051.1 GCA_955652795.1 uncultured Steroidobacteraceae bacterium
GCCGCGGCGCAGCGCGGCAGCGAGCATCGCGACGAGCTCACGCCCGCGGGCTTTCGCAGCAACCATGCGGGCGGCGTGCTGGGCGGCATCTCCTCCGGTCAGGACGTCATCGCGCATCTCACGCTCAAGCCCACCTCCAGTATCCAGGTGCCCGGCAGCACCATCGACACCGACGGCAATGCGGTCGAGATCGTGACCACGGGCCGCCACGACCCGTGCGTGGGCTTGCGGGCGACTCCGATCGCGGAGGCCATGCTCGCCATCGTGCTCATGGACCACTACCTGCGCCAGCGTGCGCAGAACGCGGACGTGAAGTCATCGACACCGGACATCACCGCGGCGCCGCGCGCTTGATTGCCGCGGCCGCCTTCGGCGCATGAACAGACAGTTCAGAGTTGCGGTCGTCGGCGCCACCGGTCTGGTCGGGGAGACGATGATCACGGTCCTCGAAGAGCGCGGCTTTCCGGTCTCGCAACTGCACGCGCTCGCCAGCAACCGATCCCTGGGCCGCAGCGTGAGCTTCCGCGGGCGCAGCTACCCGGTGCAGGAGCTGGCGGACTTCGATTTCGCGCACTGCGACTTCGCGCTGTTTTCCGCCGGCGCGCAGGTGTCGCGCGAGTACGTGCCCAGGGCCGTGGCGGCCGGCTGCCTCGTCATCGACAACAGCTCCGAGTTTCGCTACCAGGAGGACGTGCCGCTGGTGGTACCGGAGGTGAACCTCCACGCCCTGGACGCCATCGGCACGCGCGGCATCGTGGCGAACCCCAACTGCTGCACCATCCAGATGGTGATGGTGCTCAAGCCCCTGTATGAGGCGGCCGGCATCGAGCGCATCGATGTGGCGACCTACCAGGCGGTCTCCGGCGCTGGTCGCGAAGCGATGGAGGAGCTGGCGCGGCAGTCCATCGCGGCGCTCAGTGGCCAGGGAGCGGTTGCGACGCACGCGGGCGGTGGGCAGATCGCCTTCAACTGCGTGCCCCATATCGATAGCTTCCAGGACAACGGTTACACCCGCGAAGAGATGAAGCTCGTCTGGGAGACCCGCAAGATCCTCGGGGACCCCGCGATCCGCGTGAATGCGACCGCGGTGCGGGTGCCGGTGTTTTACGGACACTCCGAGGCGGTGCACCTGCAGACGCGTCGCCCGCTGAGCGCCGCCCAGGCCCGTGAACTGCTGCGCAAAGCCCCGGGGATCACCGTTCTGGACGAGCCCCGGGCGGGCGGGTACCCCACGGCGGCTACCGAGGCAGCGAAACGCGACACAGTTTATGTCGGGAGAATCCGGGAATATCTCGCCCCTGATCGAGGACTTAACTTATGGATTGTCGCCGACAATGTACGAAAAGGGGCCGCCACGAACAGCGTTCAGATCGCACAGGCTTTGGCGCAACGCCCTATTTAAGTTATATTGCCGCCGGATTCGCGAGGGGGTCACATCCTGTGCCCCATCCTTTTGTTTTCACAGGACATTTGGTCCCATAATGCCTTTCGGGGTGCCCTGATGGTCGCCAAACGCTCAAGCCGGGCGCTGGCATTGCTGCTGGCCTTGCCGTCGGCGGCGTTTGCCTTGGGTCTGGGAGACATCCGTCTCCTTTCGCCGCTCAACGCGCCGCTCGACGCGGAAGTCGAACTCGTCGACGTCGCGCCTGATGAGGTCAATACCGTACAGGCACAGCTTGCCTCACGCGAGACCTTCGCCCGCTACGGCCTCGACTGGCCCGCGTACCTCTCCGGCCTGCAGATGCGCACGGTGCGCATGCCGGACGGCCGTCACATGCTCAAGCTCAAGTCCACGGAGGCGATTTCCGAGCCCTTTATTACCCTGCTGGTCGAAGTGAGCTGGGCGCGCGGCCACCTGGTGCGTGAATACACCATGTTGCTTGATCCGCCCCTGTACACCCCGGCCCAGTCGGCCGTGGCGAGCGCACCGGTCAGCGCACCCGCGACCGGCTCTGGCGCGCGCGAAGGAGCGATCGCCCGCAATGCCGAGAGCCCGGCGGCTGCGGCGCCCGCGCCCGAGTCGCGCGGGGCGAGCGCCGCACCCACCCCGGCACGCGGCGCCCCGGCCGCGAGCACAGAGGCGGGCGCGGCGTCGACGCACGTGGTCCAGCGCGGCGAGACCCTGTCGGGAATCGCCAGTAGCACGGCCGCCGCCGGCGCAAAATCTCCCCGCACCCGCAGCTGGATGCTTGCCATCTACCAGGCGAACCCGCGCGCGTTCGAACAGAACATGAACGTGCTGCACTCCGGCGCAGTCCTGCGCATCCCGGAGGCCACGCAGGCGGATGCGGTGTCGCCGAGGGATGCGGCCGCGGAGATTCGCCGCCAGTATGCGGCGTGGCGCTCGACCACCGGCGTCCCGGCCGCGCCCGCGGGCGAGCGGCCCGGACGGCTGAAGCTGGTGACGCCTTCGGAGTCGCCTTCCGTGGGCGCCACCCCCGCAGCCCCGAGCGCTGAAGTCAACCAGCTCCAGGGCCGCGTGCACGATCTGGAAGGCCAGCTCAACGAATCCAAACGGCTGCTGGAGCTGAAGAACGCGGATCTGGCGCGTCTGCAGCAGCAGCTGGCGGCCAAGCAGGGCACGCAGCGCCCCGCCCCGGCAGCGCCCGCCCCCGAAACAGCCCCTCCCGCGGCTGCGCAAGCTCCTGCGCCGCAGGCCCCTGCCGAGCAAGCTCCGGTAGCGCAGGCGCCGCCGCCGCCCCCGGCCGAAGAGAAGCCGCCCCAACCCACGGCCGAAGCCCCCCCACCGGTGAGCGCGAAGGCCGCGCCGACGCCGGCTGCCCCTGCCGCGGGTGGCTCGCTGTTTGACACGCTCAAGGGCTATTGGTGGGTGATCGCGCTGCTGCTGCTTGCGCTGGTGGGGGTCGTGGCGTCGAGGATCGTGCGTTCACGGCGCGCCGCGCAGTTCGATGATTCCCTCGGCCGCCTGGCGGTGGCGGGGTCGGCCTCAGAGACGGACTTCGCGCCCAGCCGCGGCTTTGCGTCCTCGCAGACGCAACCGGTTGCGATCGTGCGCCCCGAGCCCGCTTTCCTGGTGGAGGAAACCGGGACGCACGAGCGGCCGCGCTTCCCGGCCGGAGCGGCACCGGCGGCGCCCGCGGCGAGGCATGTGACGAGCGATGAGACGATCAGCAGCGAGACGGCGATCAACCTCGACCAGGGCGACCCGCTGGCCGAGGCTGACTTCCACATGGCGTATGGCCTGTACGACCAGGCCGCGGATCTGATCCGCATTGCCATCGGCCGTGAACCCGCGCGCCGCGATCTGAAACTGAAGCTCCTCGAAGTGTACTTCGTGTGGGGCAACAAGGAGCAGTTCCTGCTGGCGGCGCGCGAGCTGGCGGACACCCGTGCCGAGGCCGCGCCCGGGGAGTGGGAGAAGATCGTCATCATGGGCAAGCAGCTCGCGCCCGAGGATCCCCTGTTCTCGGGTGCCGGCGCGGTGAGCGGTGCGACGGCCGGCGGCGTGGATCTCGACCTGGAAGGCGGACAGAGCCGCGTGGACTTCGACGTGTTCGGCGAGCCGGTCGCAGGGGATGCGCCTCAGGGAGTGGATCTGGACATCGGGGCTGCCGTCGGCGACCCCGGCGCAGCGGAGTCCCCGTCCAGCGTCACCGACCGTAACGCCGCGCTGCTCGAGAACACATTCCTCAGCACCACCGGCACGACGCGGCAGATGACGGCGCGCATGCGCCAGGACGCCACAGGGGAGGTCGAGGGTCCGACCGTGGAGCAGCCCGAGATCGGCACCCAGGAGCACCCCACCATACGGCAGAAAGTCGAGACGGCGCTCAAGCAAAGCGGCAGCGAGCAGACCGAGGAACTGGCGATCGACGATCTCGGCCTGGACGTGGGGCAGGTCGACACGGTGAATCAGCCCGGTCTCGCGGCAGCTCCCGGCCCCGATACCCCGACACTGGTCGCGGGCCTGGACGATCACTCCCGCCGGGTCATGGAGGACGCGCACCAGCGCGGCAGGCAGGAGAGCGGCTCCTCGACCGGCGCATGGCAATTCGATCAAGACGAGCTCGAGGCGGCGCTCACGCGCACCAGCCTTGCCGTGCCGGAAAGCTCGCCGACTTCGCGGCTGGCGGCACTGAGCGCGCATGAAGTGGACGTCGATGTGGGGGAGTCGACCGGGACGCTACCGGCGGTGCCCAGCGCAGGGGTAGACCTCGACGTCGGCGCCGCCACCGGGACGCACGCCGCCAACGGCGGAACCCTGGACCTCGACGTGGGCAGCGCGACGGTGCCGGACACCGCGTTCGACGCCACGCAGAGGCTGTCCTCGGAAGACCTGGCGCTGCCGGACCTTGAGCCGGTGACCATGAGCGAAGTCGGCACGAAGCTCGATCTGGCTCGTGCTTACATGGACATGGGCGATCCTGACGGGGCGCGCAACATTCTCGAGGAAGTGCTCTCCGAGGGCTCGGCGGCGCAGAAACAGGAAGCGCAGCGTCTGATGGAGTCGCTCCCGGGCTAGTTGATTGGCTGCAAGCGCCTGCGGCGCTTGCAGCAGGCCAGTCCCAGGATTCTGTTGTACACGCGGCCAAAAGGCGCGGCTTTTGGCCGCGAAATAGCAGGCCGGTTGTTATTGCGGGTGGATTGCACGTGGCCAGGATTGCCGTCGGGATCGAGTACGACGGCTCCGCCTACGCAGGCTGGCAGGCGCAGGCCTGCCTGCCGACCATCCAGCACATCACCGAAAGAGCGCTGAGCAGCGTCGCGGCGGAGCCGCTCACTCTGGTGTGCGCCGGGCGCACCGACGCGGGTGTGCACGCGCACGGGCAGGTCGCGCACTTCGACACGCGCGCGACACGCAGCGCGCGCGGCTGGGTACTCGGAGCCAACAGCGAACTGCCGGCGGACGTGAGTGTGTCCTGGGCCACGCCGGTGCCGGCGCACTTCCACGCGCGCTACTGCGCCGAGGCGCGCACCTACCGTTACCTGATCGTGAACCGCCTGGCCCGCTCGGCGCTGCTTGCGCAACGTGCGACCTGGATCCATCGGCCACTGGATCAGGAGCGCATGGCGCAGGCCGCGCTCGCCCTGCACGGCGAGCACGACTTCAGCGCCTTCCGCTCCTCGGAATGCCAGGCCAAATCGCCCATTCGGCGCATGGAGCGCCTCAGCGTGCAGCGGCGCGGCGACTGGGTCGTCATCGAGGCGACCGCCAATGCCTTCCTGCACCACATGATGCGCAACATCGCCGGCCTCCTGATTGCCATCGGCAAGGCCGACGCCCCGCCGTCCTGGGCGCGCGAAGTGCTCGAGGGGCGTGACCGCACCACGAATGCCGCCACCGCCCCGGCCGCCGGGCTGTATCTGGTGTCGGTACGCTATCCGGCCGCGTTTGCCCTGCCGGCGGCGTGCCGGCACGAGGTGCTCGGGCCCGATCGGCTATGATCGCGCACCGTAGCTTCACTCCCCGCGCCGCTCCGCCCGAATGTCCTGGTTCGAGAAGATCATGCCCTCCCGCATCAAGACCGAGCGGCGCACGCGCTCGGTCCCGGAGGGCCTGTGGATCAAGTGCGCGGCATGCGATGCGGTCCTGTACCGCGCCGAGCTGGAGCGCAACCTGTATGTCTGTCCCAAGTGCAGCCATCACATGCGCATGGGTGCGCGCGACCGGCTGGAGCACTTTCTCGACCCGGGCACGACCGCGGAAATCGGCGCCTCGATCTCACCGGAGGATCCGCTCAAGTTCCGCGACAGCAAGCGCTACCGCGACCGGCTCGTCCAGGCGCAGAAAGCGACCGGCGAGAGTGATGCCCTGGTGGTGCTGGCCGGCACGCTGCACGGGCTGCCGATCGTGGCCTGCGCATTCGAATTCCAGTTCCTCGGCGGTTCGATGGGTTCGGTGGTCGGCGAGCGCTTCAAGCGCGGCGTGGATTACTGCATCCAGGAGCGGCGGCCGTTCGTGTGCTTCTCCGCCAGCGGCGGGGCGCGCATGCAGGAGGCGCTGTATTCGCTGCTGCAGATGGCGAAGACCGCGGCGGCGCTGTCACGCCTGGCGCAAGCGCACCTGCCGTTCATTTCAGTCATGACCGATCCGACCACCGGCGGCGTGTCGGCGAGTCTTGCGCTGCTCGGGGACCTGAACCTCGCCGAGCCGCGCGCGCTGATCGGCTTCGCAGGTCCCCGGGTCATCCAGCAGACCGTGCGCGAGACGCTGCCAGAGGGCTTTCAGCGCAGCGAATTCCTGCTCGAGCACGGAGCCATCGACATGATTCTCGACCGCCGCGAGATGCGCGACCGGATCGCGACGCTGCTGCGGCTGCTGCTGAAGCTGCCGGCGGCCGCTGCCTGACGGGCGCGCCGCTCCCAAGCCTCAGGTCCGATGCGCACGCTCGCCGAGTGGCTCACGCTGCAGGAGTCGGTGCATCCCAAGAGCATCGACATGGAGCTCACGCGCGTCGCCGCCGTCGCGCGCGTCCTCGGGATCGCCGAGCCGGCATTCCCGGTCATGACCGTGGGCGGCACCAACGGCAAGGGCTCCACCGTGGCGCATATGGAGGCGCTGCTCAGTGCGCTCGGGGCGTCGACGGGCATGTTCACCTCGCCGCACTTCATCCGCTACAACGAGCGCATCCGCGTGAACGGGGACGAGGTCGGCGATGACGAGCTGGTCGCGGCGTTCGAGCGCATCGAGGCTGCCCGCGGCGCGACCACGCTCACTTTTTTCGAATACAACACGCTGGCGGCGCTGCTCATTTTCGCGCAGCGGGCCGTGGACGTTGCGGTCCTGGAAGTGGGGCTCGGCGGCCGCCTCGACGCTACCAACCTCGTGGCGGCCGATGTCGCCGTGGTCGCCTCCGTCGGCCTCGATCATCGCGACTGGCTCGGCGATACGCTCGAGCTCATCGGCGCGGAGAAGGCCGGCATCTTCCGCGCCCGGCGGCCGGCGGTACTCGGCACGCCGAGCATGCCGGCGAGCGTGTTTGCGACCATCGCCGCGCTCGGTGCGCGCGCGCTGGTCGCGGAGCGGGATTTCAGCTGGCACGTGAGCGGTGAGCGCTGGGACTACGACGGTCTGGGGGTGTCGCTGCGCGGCTTGCCCCCGCCCGCGCTCGCAGGGTCCATCCAGTACCGCAATGCCGCCACCGCCATCGCCGCGGTGGAGGCGCTCGAATCTGACGACGCGCCGCGCGCGGCGGCCCGGCGCCTCGCCGGCCGGCTCGCGCGGCTCGATGAGCGCGCCGTAGGCGCAGCACTGCGCGCAGTGCGGCTCGCGGGCCGCTTCCAGGTGGTGCCGGGCGAAGTGGAGTGGATTTTGGATATCGCGCATAACCAGCCCGCCGCCGAGGTGCTCGCCATGCAGCTGCGCGAGCGAGGGCTGCCCGGCGCGCTGCACGGCCGGCGCGACCCGGGACGGACCTTCGCGGTCATCGGGGTGCTGGCGGACAAGGACGCTGCGGCGATCGCCGCGGCGCTCAGCCCCGTCATCGATCACTGGATCGTGTGCGCGCTGCCCGGCCCGCGCGGTGGCAGCGCGGCGCAGCTGGCGCAGCGCCTGGCCCGGCCCCCGGGCGAGATGACGCTCGCGGCCTCGGTCGCTGCGGGCTGTGAGCTGGCGCGCGCCGCGGCGCGCCCGGCAGATCGGGTCGTCGTCTGCGGTTCCGTCTACACCGTAGGGCCGGCGCTGCAGTGGCTTCGGATATACTGAACGGCGCGCGGCGTCCGCTGCGCTTGGCTTTGTCGGTTTTCGCCCCCATCGTGGGTAGCTAAGGTGAAAGAACGGCTGACGGGCGCAATGATTCTCGTGGCCCTGATGGTGCTGTTGGTGCCCGAGCTGTTGACAGGACCCATCCGCTCCGCGCCGCGGGCCGCGGTCGTGGGGCCGTCGGCCGAGGAACCGCCATTACGCTCCTACACCATCAATCTCGCGGACGATACGCATTCGCGCACCGCTGCGGCAACCACCAGTGGACCGCAACAACCCACACCGCTCAGCGCTGCGGCGGCGCCGAGCAGCGCTGCGCAACCCGCGGCGGCCGAGCCGACGGCGCCGGCTGCCTCGAGTGCCGCGCCCCGTGCGCCGCAGGCTCCGCCCGCCGCGCCGCCCGCGCTGATGTCGGCGAAGAAGAGCGCCCGGGCGAGCGCCGCAGCGGCGAGTGCAGCGAACAGCGTCGCGGGGGATTCGGGCGCGTGGATGGTGCAGCTCGGCAGCTTCGCCAGCCGCACCAACGCCGAACGCCTGGCGCGGGCGGTCAGGGCCGGGGGCTTCAAGGTGAGCGTGTCCCGGGGCAGCTCCGGACGGCGGCTGTTCCGGGTGCGGGCCGGCCCGGCGCACGACCGCGAGGCGGCGACGCAGCTTGCGGTGAAGTTGCGGGCTGCGGGTCACAGCGGCTCGATCGTGCCGCAGTAGCGGGTCGCGTGACGCGCTGCGTGGGCAACGCGTGCGATGCTCTTGTACAATCCGCGCCGCGCGCAATGACGCGCTCAGGAGCGGTGAGCGATGAACCTGACCGACGGCCTGGTGATTGTCGCGATCGTGCTCTCGGCGATCGTCGGTGCGGCGCGCGGCTTCCTGCGCGAGGCGGTCGCCGTGGCAGCCTGGGTCATCGCCCTGTTCCTCGCCTGGCACTTCTCCGATCTCGTCGCGCCGCACCTGGGCGGGCTGCTGTCGGATTCCGAGGTGCGGCCCTGGGCGGCCCGGGTCATTATTGTGCTGCTGGTGCTGCTGCTCGGCGCCGCCGTCGGTGCGGCGCTCGCGCACTTCGTGCGCCTGTCGATTTTCAGCGGTATGGACCGGTTGCTCGGCTTCGCCTTCGGCGTGTTGCGCGGCTTCGTGCTGCTCGGCGTGTTCGTCATTCTCGGCCAGCTGCTGCGCCTGCAGGAGGAGCACTGGTGGCGGCATTCGATGCTCATTCCTTATGGGGAGTCGATCGCGAACGGGCTGCGCGTGCTGGTGGGCGAGGAGCGTGTGCGCCGCGCGGGCGATCTGCGGGTCCGGGTCTGAGGAGTTGCGGCTGACATGTGTGGAATCGTCGGCATCGTCGGTACCAGCGCGGTCAATCAGCGTCTGTATGACGCGCTGACGGTGCTGCAGCACCGCGGCCAGGACGCCGCCGGCATCGCCACCTCCGGCGACGGCGAGCTGTACGTGCGCAAGGGCAGTGGCCTGGTGCGCGACGTGTTCCAGCAGCATCACATGCTCGAGCTCAAAGGCAACGCCGGCGTCGGCCACGTGCGCTACCCGACGGCGGGCTGCGACGGCGCCTCCGAAGCGCAGCCGTTCTACGTCAACGCGCCCTACGGCATCTGCCTGGGACATAACGGCAATCTCACCAACGCGACGGAGCTCGCCGAGATTCTGATCCGCGAGGACCGGCGCCACCTCAACACCACCTCCGACTCGGAGGTGCTGCTGAACGTGTTCGCCTCCGAGCTGCAGCGGGTCGGGACCGCGCGCATCACGCCCGCGGACGTGTTTGCCGCCCTGAGCGCCCTGTACCGCCGTTGCCGCGGCGGCTATGCCGTGGTCGCGATGATCATCGGCCACGGCATACTCGGCTTTCGGGATCCGAACGGCATCCGCCCGCTGGTGCTCGGTGAGCGGCGCACGCCGCGCGGCACGGAATGGATGCTGGCCTCCGAGAGCGTGGCGCTCGACAGCCTGTCGTTCCGCTTCGTGCGCGACGTGGCTCCCGGGGAGGCGGTATTCATCGACGAGCAGGGCAGGCTCCATACCCAGCAGTGCGTCGCGACGCTGCGGCACACGCCGTGCATCTTCGAGTACGTGTATTTTGCGCGGCCCGACTCCAAGATCGACAACATCTCGGTGTACCGGGCGCGCATGCGCATGGGCGACCGGCTGGCGGATAAGATCCTGCGCGCGCATCCGGCGCACGACATCGAGGTCGTCATTCCGATCCCGGACACCAGCCGCACCAGCGCGCTGCAACTGGCGCAGCGGCTCGGCGTGAAGTACCGCGAGGGTTTCATCAAGAACCGTTACATCGGCCGCACTTTCATCATGCCCGGGCAGGATGAGCGCGAGAAGTCGGTGCGCCGCAAGCTGAACGCCATCGATCTGGAGTTCCGCGGCAAGACGGTGCTGCTGGTGGATGATTCCATCGTGCGCGGCACGACGTCGGCGCAGATCATCGAACTGGCGCGCGAGGCGGGCGCCGCCAAGGTGTACTTCGCTTCCGCCGCGCCACCGGTACGTTTCCCGAACGTCTACGGCATCGACATGCCGGCGGTGAGCGAGTTGGTCGCGAGCGGCCGTACCGTGGAGGAAGTGGCGCGCCTCATCGGCGCAGACTGGCTCGTCTACCAGGACCTCGAGGACCTGATCGCCGCGTGCAAGCACGAAGATGCGCGCATCCAGGAGTTCGACACCTCGTGCTTCTCGGGTGAATACGTCACCGGCGACGTCACCCCCGAATATCTCGAGCGGCTGCAACTGGAGCGCTCCGATGCGGCGAAGCACGCGCGCCGCCAGCGGCGTGCCAAACTCAAAGTGGTGCGCGGGAGCTGAACTGGCGCACGCCTCCGACCCGCGCCGCGAGTTGCTGCTCGGCCTGCTGCAGGCGGGCCTGCAGCGGGTCGACGGCCGCCGTTGCGTGCGCGAGGCGCTCACCGGACTCACTCCCGCGCCGGCGCGCGTGTGGCTGGCCGCGGTCGGCAAGGCCGCCGAGTCCATGGCACTCGGCGCGCACGAGGCGCTCGGGGCCGCCATCGAGCGCACGCTGCTGATCACGCGTGACGCACCCAGCGCAGCGCGGCTCATTGCCGGCGGCGCCGTCGAGACCCTGCTCGGCGCTCACCCGCTACCCGATGAACGCTCGCTCGCCGCCGGCGAGCGCCTGCTGGCGTGGGTGGACGCATTGCCGCCCGAGGCGCAACCCATGTTTCTCATCTCCGGCGGCGCTTCGAGCCTGGTGGAAGTGCTCGAGCCGGGCGCCACCCTGCACGACCTCGAGGCGCTTACGCGGCAGGCGTTCGCGCAGGGGATCGCGATCGGGGAACTCAACGCGCGCCGCGCGGCGCTGTCGCGCATCAAAGGCGGGCGGCTCGCGGTGCATCTGCGCGGCCGGCCGGCGCGTGCGTTGTTCGTGTCGGACGTGCCGCGGGATGATCCGCGCGTGATCGGCTCGGGCCTCATGGGTCCTGCGAGCAGCGGCGCCGATCAGGTCGAACGCCAGGTGGTGGCCTCGGTCGATCATGCCGTGGCGGCGGTTGCGGCGGCGGCGGCCGAGCTCGGCCTGAGCGTGCACGCGCCGGCGCGCCGCTTCGAGGGCGACGCGGCGCGCCTGGCGGCGCGCTTTGCGCACGAACTGCGCCTCGCGAGCGCGCAGCTGTGCGTCTGGGGCGGCGAATCCACCGTGCAGCTGCCGTCGCATCCCGGTCGCGGCGGGCGCAACCAGCACCTGGCACTGGCGGCGGCGCGCCTCATTGCGGGACACGCGGACCTGATGCTGCTCGCGGCCGGCACCGACGGCATCGACGGCCTCACCGAGGACGCCGGCGCCCTGATCGACGCCGATACCTGCGCGCGGCTCACGCTCGCGGAGCTTGACGCCGACCGCTGCCTGCAACAGGCGGACTCCGCGCGCGCGCTCGCCGCGAGTGGCGATCTGGTGCATACGGGTCCGACCGGAACCAATGTCGGGGACCTGGTGATCGGACTGAAGCTGCCCGCGGCCGCGGCGCGCGCTCTCGCGGACCGTCATGGCGGCACGCGTTCGCGCGTGCTGTAATTTCACCCGATGCGACTGCTGCTGATCGAGGAAGACGCGCGCCGTTGCGCTCACATCCGCGAGCGGCTCGCCGCGTGGCGGCCGCAGGCACAGCTCATCGTGCACAGCCCCGTGTCGCAGGGCGCGCTCGCGCCGGAGTTCCTGGCCCAGGGGTTCGATGCGGTGCTGCTGGCGGAGGTCTGGCCCGGTGGCCGCGGTCTGAACTGGGCACGCGAGCTCGCAAGCCGTGCGGGATTTGCGCCCCTGGTGCTGCTGTGCGGCGCGGACCGCTCCGCAGCGCGCGATGCCGCGGCGCTGGGCGCCTATACCCTGAGCCACGACGAACTCGATCGCGACACCTTTGCGCAGGTGCTGGCCGCGGCCGAGCGGCGCCAGGCGTACGCGCGTGCGGTGTGGCGCACCAGCGGCGCGGGACGCGAGACGCAGCGCTTTGGCGATGCGTTCATCCGCGGCTATCGCTGCATTCGCAGACTGGCGGCCGGCCCCATGAGCGACCTGTTCGTCGCGGAGAGCGAGCGCGCCGGCACGCTGGTGGCGCTGAAGGTCGCGCGCGACCTCCAGGATGAGCAGCACCAGCCGCTCGACATGTTCCGCCGCTTCCTGCAGGAGTACGAGATTGCCCAGCGCATCAACAACCCGGCCGTGGTGCGCCTGCACGACCTTGGCGTCAGTGACGAACACGCCTGGCTGGTGATGGAATACTTCGCGTTCGGCGACCTGCGCCGGCGCATGCAGGCACGGCTCACGCCGCGCGACGCGCTGCGCCTGGCCGCCGCGATCGCGCGCGCGCTGGCCACGATTCATGCGGCCGGGGTGTTACATCGGGATCTGAAGCCCGGCAACATCATGCTGCGCGAGGATGGCAGCATCGCGCTGATCGACTTCGGCCTGTCCAAGGACGCCGCGCTGGCGCTCGATTTGACCGACAGCGGCACCATCTTCGGCACGCCGCACTACATGAGCCCCGAGCAGGGCCACGCGGAGCCGCTCGATGCGCGCAGCGACCTGTACAGCCTCGGCGTCATCCTGTTCGAGATGCTCACCGGTGAGAAGCCATACCGCGCCGAAAACCCCATGGCGATCGTCTACAAACACCGCAAGGAGCCGATCCCGCAGCTGCCGCCACAGTTCGC
>CATPBQ010000052.1 GCA_955652795.1 uncultured Steroidobacteraceae bacterium
CGCTGCGAGCGTGAGCGCGGTGATCGCCGCTTCCTGGATGAAACCCGGCAGGCCAAACAGCATGCACATCGCCAGCTGTTCGGCATGGACTGCCAGTTCCCGGGGCCCCACCAGCCACCCCGCGCGCCAGCCGGTCATGGAGTGCGACTTCGACAGACTCCCGACCGTCACGACGCGCTCGGGCAAGCGCGCCGCAAGACTCGGTACGCGTCCACCCGGCGCCAGTCCCGCATACACCTCGTCCGAGACGAGCCACAGATCGTGCCGGCGCGCCAGCTCCGCGATCACGGTCAACTCCGCGTCGTTCAACACCACGCCGCTGGGATTGTTCGGCGTCGCCCAGAAGATCGCGCGGGTGCGGGTCGTGATGAGCGAGGCGAGCGCGGCCAGATCCGGACGCCAGCCGGCAGCGGCGGGGACCCGCACCAGACGCGCCCCCGACACCTCGATGGTGGCGGGATAAGTCGGGTACAGCGGCTCGAAGGTCAGGACCTCGTCCCCTGGTCCCGCGAGGCACATGGAAGCCACGAACAGCGCGTTCTGTGCGCCGGCAAAGTACACCACGTTATCCGCACTGACCGGCTGAGCGCAGCGCGCCGCGTGTGCGCCGGCGATTGCCTGCCGCAGGGCCGGGCGCCCGGCCGCGGGCACGTAGTGCGTGTCGCCGCCGCGCAGCTGCCCGACCGCACGTTCGATGATGGGCGCGGGCGTGTCCAGATCCGGATCGCCCACGCTCAGCACGATCACGTCCTCGCCCCGCTCGCGCGCCGCCACCGCCTGGTAATGCGTGAGCCATGCATCGGCGCCATCACCGCTGATGCGCTGCACGAGGGCCGAGAATTTCACGTTCGTACTGTGCGTGTGCGGTGTTAACATTTCAAGCGCATGAGCGCGACTCCCTGGACGGTCGGACGCTACGTCGTCGAGACGCTGGCGGCCAACGGCATCGACACCGTGTTTGGCATTCCGGGGGTGCACAACATCGAGCTGTACCGCGGCCTGGAATTCGCGCGCTTGCGCCACGTGCTGGTGCGCCACGAGCAGAACGCCGGCTTTGCCGCCGACGGCTACGCGCGGGCGAGCGGGTGCGCGGCTGCGGCATTCGTGATCTCCGGTCCCGGTGTGACCAACGCTCTTACCGCCGTGGCGCAGGCGTATTCGGATTCGGTGCCGCTGCTGGTCATCGCGAGCAGCCCGGCGCGCGCCTCGCTTGGCAAGGGCTGGGGCGTGTTGCATGAGCTCAACGATCAGCGCGCCGTGGCTGCCGGGGTCGCCGGCCTGGCCCGCAGCGCCAGCGGCGCGCAGGACGTGCGCGATCACCTGCGGGCGGCATTCGCCACGCTGCACGCCGGGCGTGCGCGGCCGGCGTACCTCGAAATCCCGCTCGACCTGCTCGCGGAGCCCACCACCCTGCGCCCGGAGCGCTTTGCGCGCAGCGGCGGCACACTACCACCCCCGCCCGCGGCGCTCGCGGCGGCGCAGGCGCTGCTCGCCGAAGCGCAGCGGCCGCTGATCATTGCCGGAGGCGGCGCGCGCCGTGCCGGCGGCGCGCTGCGCAAGCTGGTGGAGGCCGTGGACGGCTATCTCGTCACCACCGTGGCCGGCAAGGGCGTGGTCGCCGAGAGCCACCCCGCCAGTCTCGGCGCGAGTCTGCCGTATGCCGCGATCCAGGAGCTGGTGGCAGCCGCCGACGTGGTGGTGGCAGCGGGCACGGAGTTGTCCGAGACCGACGTTTACACGACCACACGCCTGGCGATGAGCGGCCGTCTGGTGCGCCTCGACATCGACGACCAGAAACTCTCGGATCAGTTTGCAGCGGACGTGCTCGTCAGGGGCGATGCGGGCGCGAGCCTCGAGATGCTGGCCGGTGCGAGCCGTGAGCGCCGCGGCTGGCGCACGGCGGCGGGTGCCGGCGCGGCGTATCGCGCGCGGATTGATGCACAGTTTGACTCCGACGCACGCGCGCGCCTTGCGGCCTTGCGCGCAATGCGCGAGGTCGTTCCCATCGACGGGGTGCTGTTCACCGACATGACCCAGATCGCCTACCTGGGAAACTACGCGTTCGCCGCCGAGCGTCCCGGACTGTGGTTTCACCCCTCCGGCTACGGTGCGCTCGGCTACGCGCTGCCCGCGGCAATCGGCGCCAAGATTGCGCAGCCGGCGCGGGCCGTGGTGGCGCTCGCCGGAGACTTCGGCGTGCAGTTCACGCTGCAGGAACTGATGACGGCGGTGGAACTCGATCTCACCCTGCCGGTGGTCGTGTGGAATAACAGCGCCCTCGGGCAGATTCGCGACGACATGCGTGCTGCGGGCATCACCCCGATCGGCGTGGTGGCGCGCAATCCGGACTTCGTGGCCCTCGCCCGCGCCTGTGGGGCCGCGGGCGTACGCGTCCACGAAGCGGCGGCGCTGGCCGAGGCGCTGCGAGCGGCTCTGGCGCGGCCCGGCCCGACGCTACTGGAAGCCGTGGCCGAGGACTTCCGCGTCAGTTGAAACGCCGAAGATCAAAGGGTGTCACGTCGTGGGCGGGCTCGCGGCCCGAGACCAGGGCGACCACCAGATCGGCCGTGACCGGTGCCAGGGTCAATCCCAGGTGCTGGTGGCCGATGGCGTAGAAGAGCCTCGCGGCACCGGGCGCCCGGCCGATCCCCGGCAGGTAGTCCGGAAGAATGGGACGCGGGCCGACCCAGCTTGAGTTCTCGCTCTCGCAGCGGTACCCGAGACGCCTGAGGTTTGCCCGTAACCGCGCGGGCTTTCTCGGGTCAGGCGGCGCCTCGAGGCCTGAAAACTCCATGTAGCTCGACGCTCGCAGCCGCGAGGCCATCGGCGTGACCAGGATGCTGCGGTCCATGTAGATGATCGGCGCATCGACGAGCGCCGCGTGTCCTGGCAGCTCGACATGATAACCGCGCACGGCCTCGAGCGGAGCGCGCAATCCGAACGGGGCGAGCAGCGGTGCCGACCACGCTCCGGCGCAGACGATCACCGTGGGTGCGGTGAAGGTACCCGTGTCGGTGAGCACTTCGATCTCATCGCCGCGTAGCGCGAGTGAACGTACGCGGGCGCGATGCACAGTCGTGCCGCGTTCGACCGCTGCCCGCGCCAGGACCTCGCAGACCGCGCGCGGGTCCAGTACGTGGCTGCTGTCGGGGAACTTCAGACCCGCAATGGTTTGACTACCGGCGGCACTCGCGACGGCGCGCAACAGCTCCGCAGCCACCGGCGCCGTGGGTATGCCGAGCGTCGCCATCTTGTACGCCTCGGCGCGCGAGCGCCTGCCGGCTGGCGCGCCGAGCCAGAACTGGTAGTGGCCGTTGCGACGCAGGAGCCCCGGAGTGCCGACCTCGCGCAGCAGCCGCTCCCACGCTGCGCTCGCAGGTCTGACCAGCGGCGCCAGATGCTGCGTGTTGGCGCGACGATGGAACGCGGCGGCGGCGAAACGGCGGGCCCAGAGGGCCACTTCCGGGAGCCTGTGCCACGGAATATCCACAGGGCCCCCCAGCACGAACAGCTCCCGCCAGAAGCCGAGCAGGAGTGCCGGGGAGGGCAAGGGCTCGATCAGCTCCGCCGCAATGTGTCCCACGTTGCCGAAGCTCGCGCCGCCGGCGCCCGGCTCCTCGGGGTCGGCAAGCAGCACACGCCACCCCTCCCGAGCCAGACCGAAGGCGATCGCGCAGCCGATGATGCCGGCGCCGATCACCGCGACCCTGTCTTGCTCCCCCATGCGTCGAGCGTATACGATCTACGATTCCACTTGCACCACCTGCCGCAGCGGAGCACCCCTTGACCACGCCCCTCAAGTGCTCTTGGTCCGGAGTCTTTCCGGCGGCCACCACCCAGTTCGGCCCCGACCTCGCGCTCGACCTGCAGGCGACCTGCACAGTGCAGTCGGCCCTGGTGCGCGACGGCGTTCACGGCCTGGTGCTGTTAGGCACCGTCGGGGAAAACAACTCCTTGAGCGCAGAGGAGAAGCGCGCGGTTCTCAAAGCCGCCGTCGGCGCCGTCGGGGGCAAGGTGCCGCTCATTGCCGGTGTCGCGGAGCTCACGACAGCCAACGCCGCGGCCTACGCGCGCGATGCTGAGCGCATCGGCGTCAACGGCCTGATGGTGCTCCCGGCTATGGTCTACGTGCCGACGCGCGCCGAGCTCGAGTATCACTTGCGCACCGTGGCGCAGGCGACCTCGCTCCCC
>CATPBQ010000053.1 GCA_955652795.1 uncultured Steroidobacteraceae bacterium
GCCTGCGGCGACACGCTGACGCACAGCGCCGCACCGCGCCCCGCGGCCACCGTGGGCCAGGGCGGTCCGGACTGGCAGGCCATCGCGCGTGAAGTGCGCGCGCTCACGCCGAAGCTCCTGGTGGTGGGAGCCCCGTATAATACCGACGGCAGCGAGGGGGACATGAGCGCCGCTGCGCGCCGCTTCGCTGCCGAGCTCGAACGCCGCTTCGCGCTACCCGTTCACATGGTCGATGAGCGCTACTCGTCCCTGGAGGCGAGCGCTCAGCTTACGGCGCGGCGCGCGAGCGGGCAGCGCCGGCGACGCGTGCAGCGCGCGGACATCGACAGCGCCGCCGCGGCGGTGATCCTGGCGCGCTGGTTTGCGGGCGAGGGCGAGTGAGTGCGATGACTGATCAGCTGCGCAGCGACGGCTCACTGCGTCACCTGCTGACGCTCGAGGGCCTGTCGCGGGCACAGATCGAGGGGCTGCTCGAGCGCTCCCAGGGTTTTGTGCGCCCCCTGGGCGCGAAACCCGCCATGAGCCGGGCGCTCGCCGGGGCCACGGTGGCGAACCTGTTCACCGAACCCTCCACCCGCACGCGCGTGAGTTTCGAGCTGGCCGCCAAGCGCTTGGGTGCGCAGGTGGTCAATCTCGAGGTGCAGCTGTCCTCGCGCGTCAAGGGCGAGAGCATGCTCGACACGGTGTACACCCTGCAGTCCCTGCACGTGGACGCGTTCGTGATCCGCGACGCCGAAGCGGGCGTGCCGGGACTCGTGGCCGCGAACGTCGCTCCCCACGTGAGCGTGCTGTCCGCGGGCGAAGCGCACCTGTCGCACCCGACCCAGGGGCTGCTGGATGCCCTCACCGTGTATCAGCGCAAGCAGCGCTTCGAGGGGCTTGCGGTCGCCCTGGTGGGCGACATCCGCCATTCGCGCGTCGCGCGCTCCGCCTGGCATGCGCTGCGCACGCTCGGGGTCGGTGACCTGCGTCTCGTCGCCCCGCCAGCCCTGATGCCCGAGTCGGGCGAATTCGCAGGCTGCGCGCGCCACACGCAACTCGCACCCGGACTCGAGGGGGCGGACGTGGTCATGATGCTGCGCATCCAGAAGGAGCGCATGGGCCAGGGGGACCTGCCGCAGGGCGAAAGGTACTTCGCGGCCTGGGGGCTGACGCGCGAGCGCTTGGGCCTGGCGCGCCCGGACGCCATCGTGATGCACCCGCAGCCCATGAACCGCGGCATCGAGATCGCCTCCGACGTGGCCGACGGAGCGCAGTCCGTCATCCGCGACCAGGTGCGCAACGGCGTGGCGGTGCGCATGGCGGTGCTGGCGGAAGTGCTCACCTCGCGCGCCGGTGGGGCGTGACGGGCGCCAGATGACTTCCAGCGCCCGCGGCACCATCTTCCTCGAAAGGGCGCGCGTCATCTCACAGGTGGCCCATGACGCGCGGCAGTTCGTGCTGCGCGTCGCCGCACCGCGCTGCGCGGCCCATGCCCAGCCGGGGAGCTTCGTGCACATAACGTGCGATGCCGCCATCCCGATGCGCCGGCCGCTGTCGATCATGCGGGCGGATGCGCGCGGTGGCTGGATCGAGCTGCTCTACAAGGCGCTCGGTCCCGGGCTGCACGCCCTCGCCGGCCGCAAGGTCGGAGAGGAGCTGAGCGTGCTCGGTCCGATCGGCCGCCCCTTCACCGTACACGCCGAACGGCCGCGGATGCTTCTGCTCGGCGGCGGCGTGGGCATCCCGCCCATGGTGTTCCTCGCCGAGCGCCTGCGCGAAGCGGGCGGCGCGGCATGCAAGCCGCTGGTGCTGATGGGATCGGAGGTGCCGTTTCCATTCCGCACCCGGCCCTCGACCCTCATCGTGCCGGGTATCCCTGAGGGCACCATTGCCTGCATGCCGCTGCTGGAGGGATGGGGCGTCCCGAGCCGCCTGGCGAGCTGCTCGGACTTCCCTGGCTGCTTCCCGGGGTTCGTCAGCGAGCTCGCCGACGCGTGGCTCGCGTCCCTGAGCGCGGCGGAGCTTGCGCAGGTCGAGATCTTCTCCTGCGGACCCACGCCCATGCTGCAGGCGAGCGCGAACCTTGCGCGCCGCTACGGGGTGCCGTGTCAGGTGTCGCTGGAAGAGTTCATGGCCTGCGCGGTCGGGGGCTGCGCCGGCTGCACGGTGCAGGTGCGCACCAGCGCGGGGCCGGCGATGCAGCGTGTGTGCGTGGACGGGCCGGTGTTCGATGCCTACACGGTGTTCTGAGCGCGCGCCGCGCATGGCGCTCGCCGTGCTGGCGGTCTGCGCCCTCGCTGGCGCCGCCGGCTGCAGCAAAAAGCAGGGCTGGGCGGGTAAGGGGACGCAGGAAGAGTCCCGGGAAATTCCTCGCGAGTGGCCGCAGGGCCGCACGGAGCCGCTCAAGGTCACCGACCAGCTGATTCTTTCGATACCGCAGCAATACGAGCGTGCAGCGATCGACCACCGCAGGCCCGCGCGCGCCCTCCTTTCCGTGCAGTCAGACCGCGCCGAGGTGCAGTTCGATTTCTTCCTGCCGGACTTCAGCGGCTACACCCTGCAGAACTACAAGAACGAGTCCGACGAGAGCAAAGTCGAGGTCGTTTACCTCCATGCCGGTGACCCGCATGAAGCCGACCCGGATGCGGCGGGTGAGTACCCGCCCAACATGCTCAAGCGCGCGCTGAAGGATTTCCTGAGCCCCGAGGACTACAAGGACATGTACGGCCTGCGCTGCTATCAGGCCCGCGTTCCGTCCGACCGGCTGACCTGCTATGGCAGGCGCGACGAGGGCGGCCGGGAAGACATCCTGCTCTATACCAAGGTAGCGCCCTATGCAGCGGAGGAGACTTTCCCGGAGATGCAGGCGCGGTACTTCTCGAAACGCTACGGCGGAGTGCGGATTGCCTGGCGCACGCACGTCAGGAACCTGCCCCGCTGGCATGAGATCGACACCCGGATCTGGAAGTTCATCGACGCATGGAATGTTGCGCAGGCCCCGGACCACCTGGAAGCACCGGGCACGGTGAAACCAGGAGGCAACGGCGGTTAGTCGTGGCGTGCAGCTGCTGACGCGCCGCGGCGACTAGCCGAAGTTGATCTTGGCTTCCAGATTCGCGCGCGAGTCGGCGTTGGTCAGCGCCTCCTCCAGCGTCACCCTGCCGGCTTTGTAGAGACCACGCAGCGCCACGTCGAAGCTCTGGGTGCCGCGCTCGGTGCTGGCGCTGATGGCTTCCTTGATCGACATCACGTCGCCCTTCTTGATCAGGGTGGAGATATGCGGGGTGTTGATCATGACTTCCACCGCGGCGACGCGCCGGTTCTCATTACCCATCACCAGGCGCTGCGCCATGATGGCGCGCAGGTACTGCGACAGGTCGAGGAAGATCTGGTTGTGCTGCTCGCGCGGGAACATGTTGATGATGCGGTCGAGCGACTCGGCACAGTTGTTGGCGTGCATGGTCGACAGCACCAGGTGCCCGGTGCCGGCCAGGTTGATGGCCGCCTCCATGCTCTCGCGGTCGCGGATCTCGCCGATCAGGATCACATCGGGGGCGGCACGCACCACGCCGCGCAGCGCGCGCGAGTAGCTCTTGGTGTCGAGCCCCACCTCGCGCTGGTTGACGAGCGAGCGCTTGTTGGTGTGCAGGAACTCGATCGGGTCCTCGATGGTGACGATGTGATCCGAGGCGTTCTCGTTGCGGAAGTTGATCATCGCCGCCAGCGTGGTGGATTTACCCGAGCCGGTGGCGCCCACCATGAGGACCAGGCCGCGCTTGAGCAGCACCAGCTCGCTGACCATCTCGGGAAGCCCGAGCGTCTCCAGCCGCGGCATGTCGGCGGTGATGTAGCGCAGCACCATCGCCGGATAGCCGCGCTGCATGAATACGTTGACGCGGAAGCGCCCGAGCCCCGGCTCGGAGATCGCGAAGTCGAGCTCCCACTCGTGCTGGAAGTGGTCGCGCTGCTCGGCCGACATGAGCGCGAAGGCGGTCTGGCGCACGGTGTCCGGGGTCAGCACCTGCTTGTTCACCGGCAGGATCTGGCCCTCGATCTTGATCTTGATGGGCGCGTTGGAGGTGAAGAACAGGTCCGAGGCCTTCTTCTCCACCATCAGCTTGAACAGCGGCTTGGTGTTGAGGGTGGGGTGACGCGCGCTCACCAGCGCGCTCAGCGCATCCGCCGCCGGCGTCTGCTGCGCAGCGATCTCGGTGGGGAGCGTGGTATCGAGCGGATTCACTTCCTTGGCGGCCTTCACAGGTTACGGCCCTGTTCTTCCTCGACGATGCGCAGCGCGCCGCCGTCGTCGACCGCCTTGTGCTCGCGCTTGCTCTCGAGCTTGATGCGCAGGCGCAGCTCGTTCTTCGAGTCCGCGTTGCGCAGCGCGTCCTCGTAGGAGATGAGGCCGGTCTCGTACAGCTCGTACAGCGCCTGGTCGAAGGTCTTCATGCCGAGGCGCGTCGAGCGCGACATCACTTCCTTGATCTTGGCGACTTCGCCCTTGAAGATCAGGTCCTGGATGAGCGGCGAGTTGAGCATGATCTCCATCGCCGCGATGCGGCCGGCGCCCGACTCGCGCGGGATCAGCCGCTGCGACACGAGGGCGCGGATGTTGAGCGACAGATCCATGAGCAGCTGGTCGCGGCGCTCGTCGGGGAAGAAGTTGATGACGCGGTCGAGCGCCTGGTTGGCGCTGTTGGCGTGCAGCGTGGCCAGCACCAGGTGCCCGGTCTCGGAGAACTGGATACCGTACTCCATGGTTTCGCGGTCGCGGATCTCGCCGATCAGGATCACATCCGGCGCCTGACGCAGGGTGTTCTTGAGCGCGGCGTGCCAGGAATCGGTGTCGACGCCGACCTCGCGGTGCGTGATCACGCAGCCCTTGTGGGTATGCACGTATTCGACCGGATCCTCGATGGTGACGATGTGCCCGCGGGTCTTGTCGTTGCGGTAGCCGACCATCGTGGCGAGCGTGGTGGATTTGCCCGAGCCGGTGCCGCCGACGACGATCACCAGCCCGCGCTTGGTGAGCACGACCTCCTTGAGGATCGGGGGCAGCTCGAGCTCCTCGAAGGTCGGGATCTTGGCGTTGATCAGCCGGATGACGCAGCCAACCGCCGCCTGCTGCACGAAGGCGCTCACGCGGAAGCGCCCGATCCCCGGCGGGGCAATCGCGAAGTTGCATTCCTTGGTGGCGTCGAATTCCTTGGTCTGCCGGTCGTTCATGATGGCGCGCACCAGCGTCGCGGACTGCTCCACGGTGAGCGCGCGCTCGCTCTGCGGCCGGATCTCCCCGTCCAGCTTGATCGCCGGCGGGAAGCCCGCGGTAATGAACAGGTCGGAGGCCTTTTTCTCGACTACCCGCCGCAGCAGGTCCTGCATCAGCTTGATGGCTTGATCGCGATCCATGTGGTGCTTCCGTGGGGAGGATTTACAACTGGTCCTTGTTCTGCGCCTTGTAGCGCGCCTCTTCCTTGCTGACGATGCCCTTGGCGACCAGTTCCGTGAGGCACTGGTCGAGGGTCTGCATGCCCTGCGCGACGCCGGTCTGAATGGAGGAATACATCTGCGCGATCTTGCCCTCGCGGATGAGGTTACGGATCGCGGGGGTGCCGATCATGATCTCGTGGGCCGCCACCCGACCGCCGCCGTTCTTCTTCATCAGCGTCTGCGAAATCACCGCGCGCAGCGACTCCGACAGCATCGAGCGCACCATGTCCTTCTCCTCGCCCGGGAACACGTCGACGATACGGTCGATGGTCTTGGCGGCGGAGCTGGTGTGCAGCGTGCCGAACACCAGGTGACCGGTCTCGGCGGCGGTGAGCGCCAGGCGGATGGTCTCCAGGTCGCGCATCTCACCCACCAGGATGACATCCGGATCCTCGCGCAGCGCCGAGCGCAGCGCCTCGCTGAAGCCGAGCGTGTCGCGGTGCACTTCGCGCTGGTTGATGAGACAGCGCTTGGACTCGTGCACGAACTCGATCGGATCCTCGATGGTGATGATGTGATCGGGGCGGTTGTCGTTGCAGTGATTGACCATGCCGGCGAGGGTGGTGGACTTGCCCGAGCCGGTCGGCCCGGTCACCAGCACCAGCCCGCGCGGCAGCATGCACAGGTCGCGGAAGATCTTCGGCGAGTTCAGGTCATCGAGCGAGAGAATCGCCGAGGGGATGTTGCGGAACACTGCGCCCGCGCCGCGGTTCTGGTTGAAGGCATTGACGCGGAAGCGCGCCAGCTTTGGAATCTCGAACGAGAAGTCGGTTTCGAAGAACTCCTCGTAGGCCTTGCGCTGCTTGTCGTTCATGATGTCGTACACCATGGAGTGCACTTCCTTGTGCGACAGCGGCGGCATGTTGACGCGCTTCATGTCGCCGTCGACGCGGATCATCGGCGGCACGCCCGAGGACAGATGCAGGTCCGAGGCGTTGTTCTTGACGGCGAAGGCGAGGAGTTGCGCGATGTCGACGGCCATTGATGCTCCCTGGAAAGGCGGCCTAAGGTGCAGGGAAAGGGACGTGCGAGTCTGCGCCTTGAGTGCGCTGGCAGTATAACGGAGGGGTCACACGTCCAATATGTTAATGAGTCCGCAGAATTTGCCCGAGCGCATCGCCACCGTGCGAGAACGGGTGGCGCGCGCCGCCGCCGGGGCCGGACGGAGTGCGCAGTCGGTCACACTTCTTGCCGTCGGCAAGGCGCAACCCCTGGAATTGCTCATCGCCGCCGCCGGCTGCGGCCTGCAGCACTTCGGCGAGAGCTACCTGCAGGAGGCGCTGGCCAAGATTGCCGCGCTGCGTGATCTGGAGCTCACCTGGCACTTCGTCGGGCGGGTGCAGGCCAACAAGACCCGCCCGATCGCGGAAGCCTTCGCCTGGGTGCACGCACTCGACCGGCTCAGGATCGCGGAGCGCCTCGCCGCGCAGCGCCCGTTCCACGCACCGCCCCTCAACGTGTGCCTGCAGGTGAACCTCGCAGACGAACGCGCCAAGGGCGGCGTCCCACCGGCCGAGCTCCCCGCCCTCGCCGCCGCGGTGGCCTCGCTCCCGCGCCTCTCGCTGCGCGGCCTGATGTGCATTCCACCCGAAGAGAGCGAGCCGGCGCGCCAGCGCGCGTGGTTCGCCAGGCTGCGCGAGCTTCTGGAGCGGCTCAACGCCGCGGGCACCCGGCTCGACACGCTGTCGATGGGCATGAGCGGTGACTTCGAAGCGGCGATTGCCGAAGGCGCGACCATCGTGCGCCTCGGGACGGCGCTGTTTGGCCCAAGACCCGTACAATAGCCCACGCATGACCAACAGGCGCCTCGCCATACTCGGAGCCGGCAACATGGGCCGCGCACTCATCGGCGGGCTGCTGCGCTCGGGTACGCGGCCCGAGCACATCAGCGTCGGCGAGCCCATCGCGGCCGCGCGCGAGGCGCTGGCGCGTGATCTGGGCATCACGGCCAGCGCCGACAACGCCGCGGCGGTCAGCGGCGCCGCCGTGGTGGTGCTCGCGGTGAAACCGCAGGATGCCGCGGCGGTGCTCACCGCCCTGGCGGGTGAGTGGGGCGCGCACGGACCACTGCTCATTTCCGTGGCCGCCGGCTTGCGCGTCGCCTCCCTGCAGGCCTGGTGCGGGCCGGGCGTAGCGGTGGTGCGCGCCATCCCCAATCGCCCGGCGCTGGTCGGCGCCGCTGCCACGGGCCTGTTTGCCCCGCCACAGGTGGCAGCGCCGCAGCGCGCCAGCGCCGAACAGCTTCTCAGGTGCGTGGGCGAAGTCGTGTGGGTTGCGACGGAAGAGGCGCTTGATGTCGTGACGGCGCTCTCGGGCAGTGGCCCGGCTTACTTCTTCCTGCTGGCGCAGCTCATGGCTGAGGCCGCCCAGCAGCTTGGGCTCGAGGGACCCGTCGCGCGCCGCCTGGCGGCGGCTACGCTCCACGGGGCGGGCCTGCTCGCGCACGGCGGGGAGGCGGACCTCACGCAGCTGCGCACCGAGGTCACCTCCCGGGGAGGCACGACCGAGGCGGCACTGCGCGTGCTCGAAGAGGCCGGCCTGCGCGCCAGTGTGGCGCGCGCGCTCGAAGCCGCGGTGCTGCGCGGCCGCGAGCTGGCCGCATCGCACCCCACCTGATCCAACCGCCGGTGACTCATGAGCGCGATCAGCTTCATTGTCGAAACGCTGCTGTCGCTGGCGCTGTTCGTGGTTCTGGCCCGGCTGCTGCTGCAGTGGGCCCGCGCCGACTTCCGCAATCCGCTCTGTCAGGCGGTAGTGCGGATCACGAATCCGCTCATCCTGCCGCTGCGCCGTGTGCTGCCCCCCATCGGCAAGGTCGACACCGCCTCCGTGGTCGCGGTGCTGCTGATCGCCACGGTCGACGTTGCCTGCATCTTCGCTCTGCACGGCCTCGGCTTCCCGCCACCACTGCTATGGGTACGGCCGGTGCTCACCGAGATCGCGCGCACGCTGCTGTGGACCTATCTGTCGGCGATTTTCCTGTACGCGCTGCTCAGTCTCATTGCCCCGGGCGGTTACTCGCCGCTGCAGTCGGTGCTCGCGACGTTGTGCGAACCGGTGCTGCGGCCGATCCGGCGGCTGATCCCCGCGGTCGCGGGGCTCGACCTGTCGCCGCTGTGGGCGATCATCGCCATCCAGGCGGTTCTGATCCTGATGCGCTGAGATCCTCCCCGCACGCATCGCTGCCACGCGGGCCGTTGCGCTGATGGAACACACGCTTAGCGCCGACTTCGCAACGAGAATCGCAGCATTGGCGCGCGCTTCCACGGTGCGCATCGCCGCTGCGCCGCTCACGCCCGCGCGCGCGCTGCGGCGCTCACGCAACGGAAACCCTGAGAAAAAAGGCACTTTCGCACCACCCGGACAGAAAAAAGCGCTTGCGAAAGCGTGCGCATGTGCTATTTTTCGCGCCGATTCTCATCGCGCGGCCGCACGGCGCCGCGTTTCGTAACACTAAATTCCCGAGGAGTAGCGCAAAATGGCGAAAAAGGGTGGCGCACCGACGAAGTCGGAAGTTCTGACACACATCTCCAAAGACACCGGGCTCTCCCGCAAGCAGGTCGGAGGGGTCTTCGATTCCCTTGGCGGTGTGATCAAGAAGAGCCTGCGCGGTAACGGTCTGTTCACCATGCCCGGGCTGCTGAAAATGAAGGTCGTCAAGAAGCCGGCGACCAAGGCCCGCGAAGGCATCAACCCGTTCACCGGCGAGAAGATGATGTTCAAGGCCAAGCCGGCGAGCAAGAAGGTTCGCGTCATGCCCCTGAAGAGCCTGAAGGGAATGGTCAACTCGTAACCGCTCGGACTTCTCCGCAACCGCGGGCAAAGGCCCGGGAGGAGCGCCGCTCCTGCCGGGCTTTTTGTTGTCAGGTGCTCATCCCGCCCGCGGACCTGGCTATCTGTCAGGCGCGCGCAGCCTGCGATGCCATGAATGCAAGCACCACGTCGCGCAACTCGTTGAGGCGCCCGTGAAAGAAGTGGCCGGCGCCGGGCAGCACCCTCATCTGCGGAGCCGGTGACAGCGTGTCAGCCCAAGCCCGCACCGCCTCCGGCGCCACCACCTCATCGGCGTCGCCCTGCACGATGAGCCACGGGCAGGCCGGCGGCGCGGCATCCGTTACCGTGATGGTCGTGATACCGGGCGCCACGGCGATGAGACGCTGCGGGCCGGCTTCTCCCGCCGCGCGCACGGCCACCGCGCCGCCGAAGGAGAATCCCGCCAGCCACAGGGCCGCATTCGGCCAGCGCCGCCGCCCGTAGGCGATGGCGGCCAGTGCGTCGGCCGTCTCACCGCGACCCTCGTCATAACTGCCCGCGCTCGCGCCGACACCGCGGAAATTGAAGCGGATGGCGGGCGCCCCGAGCTGCTCGAGCGCGCGCGCGAGCGTGTACACGACCTTGTTGTCCAGGGTCCCGCCGTACAGCGGATGCGGGTGGCAGACCACGGCGAAGGCGCTGACGGGTTGCAGCCCCTGGCCCTCGATTGCCGGGGTCTCGATGAGCGCCTGCAGAGCTCCCGCGGGACCCGCGAGGGTCGTGCGCTCCGCGTGCGGGGGCCGCTGCACTCCCATCTTCAGGGAACCGCGCCCGGCGGCGCGGCCAGCCGCACCAGCAGGCGGTTCAGGCGCTGCACGTACTCGGGGGCGTTGCCGAGTTGCCCGCCTTCGGCGAGCACGGCCTGCTCGTACAACAGTTGCGCGAGCTCGGCGAACTGCGCCGGGTCCGCGACCCCATCGAGGTACCGGACCAGCGGGTGAGCGACGTTGACCTCGAGCACCGGGCGAGCTTGCGGGGTCTTCTG
The DNA here is from genome assembly GCA_955652795.1 of uncultured Steroidobacteraceae bacterium. Lineage (GTDB taxonomy): Bacteria > Pseudomonadota > Gammaproteobacteria > Steroidobacterales > Steroidobacteraceae > 13-2-20CM-66-19. The sequence continues at coordinate 10,271 of CATPBQ010000053.1, forward strand.
ACCCGCGTCGGCGAGGAGGCGCCGCATGCGCTCGGGCAGGTCGTGCTCGCCGAGAACCAGCACGGCGGGGGATTCGGTGAGGCGCTCGCTGATGCGCACCTCGGTGACGCGCTCCCCGAGCGCGTCCTTGATGCGCTTGAGCAGGCCCTTGCTCTCCTTCAGCTGCGCATCGCGCTGCGCCCGGTCGGCATCGCCCGCCAGTCCGCCGAGCTCCAGGTCCCCGCGCGAGGCATCCTTGAAGCGCTTGCCCTCGTAGGTCTCGAGCTGCCCCATCACCCATTCGTCGATACGCTCAGCGAGCAGCAGCACTTCCAGACCGCGTTCCTTGAGGCGCTCGATCGCGGGACTGCCGCGCGCAGCCTCCAGGCTCTCGGCGATCACGTAATAGATCCGCTCCTGCCCGGGCTTCATGCGCGCGAGGTACTCGCCCAGACTCACCGACGGGTTGTTGTCGGGCGCGTGCGTGCTGGCAAAGCGCAGCAGCGGCAGGATGGCGCCCTGATTGGCCTGGTCCTGTGCGATGCCCTCCTTCAGGACCGCACCGAATTCCTTCCAGAAGGTCGCGTACTTCTCCGGTTCGTCCTTCCCCAGGCGCGCGAGCAGATCCAGCACCCGCCTGGTGAGCCCGCTCCTGATGGCCTCGACCTCCGGCTCCTGCTGCAGAATCTCGCGCGAGACATTCAGCGGCAGGTCGCCGGAGTCCACCACGCCCTTGACGAACCGCAGGTACAGCGGCAGGAACTGCTCGGCGTCGTCCATGATGAACACCCGGCGCACGTACAGCTTCAGCCCCCGCGCCGCCTCGCGCTGCCACAGGTCGAACGGGGCGCGCGCGGGCAGGTACAGGAGA